>NZ_JASGFM010000030.1:0-83203 GCF_047605565.1 Labrys sp. (in: a-proteobacteria) | reverse complement strand
GCCGTGCCGATCGATGTGGAACTCAAGCCGGTTTCCTCCTTCACGCGTTCTTGTTTATCGGTCCGTCACCGACCCGAGGCGGGTCAGGACCGGGGCCCGCAGGGCCGGCTGTCCAGTGCCAGCCCTGCGTGGGCAAGAGATGCCGGCGTGTCGCGCCTCTTCATGGACGCCCATATGCCGGCAGACAGACGATCGGCTGCGACGACCCAGCCTCCCAACACCGGAATACGCTCGATGCTGTGGGTCGAGCCTGTTGATTTCTATTATGGTTACTCAGAATGCTTCATTGGGAAAGGGTTCGACTTCGCATGATCTTGCAGATTCCATATCGTGAAATTCGTCGGGATTTTGCAACGGACGACTCGCATTTGCCCGATATTCGGATTACGAACCATTGGTATGCGCTTGTTTACGCGTCCGCGATCAAGATGCTTCGAACGTAGTTCAAAGCATCATCGGCAGATATCGTTCCCAAGTAACGCAAATTCTGAAGTATAATAAATATCAACTAACGGGTCTAAGGATAGAATAATGACAGTCCGATCGTATTTTTCCCCGACTGGCGGGCTGCCTCCTCAAACTCAACTCCTGACAGGCCGTGCCGTATTCACGGAGGCCTATGCCGTCATCCCCAAAGGTGTCTATAGCGACATCGTGACGAGCTATCTGCCGCTTTGGGACAAGACTCGTTGCTGGGTGATCGCTCGCCCGCTCTCCGGCTTCTCCGAAACCTTTTCCCAATACATCGTGGAAGTCGCCCCGGGTGGCGGCAGCGACAAGCCGGAACTGGACGAGGGCGCACAGGGCGTGCTGTTCGTCGTCGAAGGCGAGCTGACGGTTACGCTCGACGGCAAGGCCCATACGATGACGCCGGGCGGCTACGCCTATATTCCCTGCGGCAGCGATTGGCGCGTGCGCAACCAGAGCGACAAGCTCGTCCGCTTCCATTGGGTCCGCAAGAGCTACGAGCACGTCGCCGGCATAGCAAAGCCCGAGCCGATCTTTGCCAATGAGCGCGACATTGCGCCCAGCCCGATGCCGGATACCGAGGGCCGCTGGGCGACCACGCGCTTCGTCGATCCCGAGGACATGCGCCATGACATGCATGTGACCATCGTGACGCTGGCGCCGGGCGCGGTCATTCCGTTCGCCGAGACCCACGTCATGGAGCACGGGCTCTATGTCCTGGAAGGCAAGGCAGTCTATCGGCTCAACCAGGACTGGGTCGAGGTCGAGGCCGGCGATTTCATGTGGCTGCGCGCCTTCTGCCCGCAGGCCTGCTATGCCGGCGGCCCCAGCAATTTCCGTTATTTGCTCTACAAGGACGTCAACCGCCACATGAAGCTCGGCGGGGAATTGCGGCGATGAGCATCCTTCTCGTCGAGCCCCTCACCCGCGAGGCCTTCGCGCCTTTCGGCGAGGTGATCGAGACCGACGGTGCCGCTCATTATCCGATCAATGGCGGGCGCTGCGAGCGTTACCACGCCCTCGCCCGGGCCGAAGCCAGGGGGCCGGGCGGCCATGTCATCATCAACATCTTCAAGGGCACGCCCTATGCCCTGCCCTTGACGCTTACGATGGTGGAACGTCATCCTTTCGGCAGCCAGGCCTTCTTCCCCCTGTCACCGCGCCCCTTCCTGGTGGTGGTCGCGCCGGATGAGGGCGGCCGACCGGGAACGCCCCGCGTCTTCCTGACCAGCCCGGGCCAGGGCGTGAACTATCCGGCCAATCTCTGGCATGGCGTGCTGACGCCGCTCGACGAGTCGCAGGATTTCCTCGTCGTCGACCGGGCGGGGGACGGCAACAATCTCGAGGAATTCCACTTCCCCGAGCCTTACGAGATCCGCCTGCCCTGATTGGTCTTTCGTGGATCGGCTGAATTCCAGGCCTCCCGCCGCTACCCGCGACGGGAGGCTTCGTTTTTGAAGGGGTGCGTCGTCCCTCACCCTTGCCCCTCTCCCCGCAAGGAGCGGGGCGAGGGGCAGCACAAACTCTGAAAAATCAAGAGAGTGAACGACTGCGATGACCGTGCGGCGCCCTACCCTGCCGCCGCCGCCAGCGTGGTCATGTTCACGATGCCGCGCACCGTCGTCGCCGGCGTGAGGATATGGGCGGGCTTGGCCGCGCCCAGCAGGATGGGGCCGACCGAGACGCCCTGCCCCGCAATCACCTTCAAGGCGTTGAAGGTGATGTTGGCCGCATCCCGGTTCGGCATGACCAGGAGGTTGGCAGCGTCCGTCAGCCGCGTGCCGGGCCGGACCCTGGCCAGGGCGGCACGGCTGAGAGCCGTATCGGCTTGCAATCCGCCCTCCACCTCCAGCTCCGGCGCGAGTTCCAGGATGCGCGCGAGCGCAGCGCGCATCTTGCGCACCGATGGATCGTCGCTGCCGTCGTCGTCGGCATGGGACAACAAGGCCGCGCGAGGCACCTGGCCGAAACGGCGCAATTCCATAGCCGCGAGCACCGTCATCTCGGCGATTTCGTCCGCCGAGGGATCGCGATGAATGAAGGGGTCGCAGACGAACACCGTGTGGCGCGGCAGCTGCAGCAGACCCATGGCGGCGAAGGCATGCGCATCCGCCCGCAGGCCGACGATCCTGCCGATCGGGCCAAGGTGATCGGCATAGGCGCCGGCCATGCCGCACAGCATGCCCTCGACCTCGCCTGCGGCCAGCAGCCGCGCTGCCGTCGAGGTGCCGCCCATGGCTGCATCGTCGCCGACCTCGACGACCTCGACATCCTTGCCGGGCCGGATGCGCAGGCCCAGTTCCTGCACGCGGCGGGCAATGACATCGGGTCGCCCGATCAGGACGGGCGAGGCGATACGCTCGTCGAGGGCGATCTGGGCTGCGCGCAGCACCCGATCGTCCTCGCCCTCGGCATAGGCGATGCGCTTGGCACCGGCCTCGACCGCCGCCGCGAACACCGGCTGCATCACCGTGCCGGACGTGTAGACGAAACGCTCGAGGGAACGCCGGTAGGCGTCGAAATCCTCGATCGGCCTGACCGCGACGCCGCTGGCGACGGCGGCCTCGGCTACCGCCGAGGCCACCTTGACGATCAGCCGCGGATCGAACGGCTTGGGAATGAGATAGTCCGGACCGAAGCTGAGATCATGGGTGCCATAGGCGGCGGCCACGACATCGGACTGTTCGACCCGCGCGAGTTCGGCAATGGCGCGGACGGCCGCCAGCTTCATCGCCTCGTTGATGGTGCGTGCGCCCACATCCAGCGCGCCCCGGAAAATGAAGGGGAAGCACAGGACGTTGTTGACCTGGTTGGGATAGTCCGACCGCCCGGTCGCCACGATGGCGTCCGGCCTCACCTCGCGGGCCAGTTCGGGCCGGATTTCGGGCTCGGGATTGGCGAGTGCCAGGATGAGCGGCCGCTCGGCCATGCCCGCCACCATTTCCGGCTTGAGGACACCCGCCATCGAGAGGCCGAGGAAGATGTCGGCGCCTTCCACGATGTCGGCGAGGGTGCGTGCCTGCGTCTCGCGGGCATAGCGGGCCTTGCTCTCGTCCATCGAGGCGGTGCGTCCCTTGTAGACGACGCCCTTGCTGTCGGTGACAAAGACGTTTTCCTTGCGCAGCCCCAGATGGACGAGCAGATCGAGGCAGGCGAGAGCCGCAGCCCCGGCGCCCGAGCAGACCAGCCTGGCGTCCTCGATCTTCTTTCCGACCACTTCCAGGCCGTTGAGGATCGCGGCGGCCGCGACGATGGCCGTGCCATGCTGGTCGTCATGGAAGACCGGAATCCCCATGCGCTCGCGCAGCTTCGTCTCGACGATGAAGCATTCGGGCGCCTTGATATCCTCCAGATTGATCCCGCCGAAGGTCGGTTCGAGGCTGGCAATGATGTCGACCAGCTTGTCGGGATCGGTTTCGTCGATCTCGATGTCGAACACGTCGATACCGGCGAACTTCTTGAACAGGCAGCCCTTGCCCTCCATCACCGGCTTGCCGGCGAGCGCCCCGATATTGCCGAGGCCGAGCACGGCCGTACCGTTGGAGATGACGGCCACCAGATTGGCGCGCGCCGTCAGGCTGGAGGCTTCCTGCGGATCGTCCTTGATGGCGAGGCACGCCGCGGCGACGCCGGGCGAATAGGCCAAAGCGAGGTCGCGCTGTGTCGTCATGTCCTTGGTCGGCAGGACGGTGATTTTTCCGGCAATGGGATAGCGATGGTAATCCAGGGCAGCTTTGACCAGTTGCTCGTCCACGACGTCCTCCGATTGATTGAACTCGATGCGTTCGGCAGGAAGGGCCTTGCGGCCCGCTCCCGCCCTTGTCTTCAGGGCGCACTCCGCCGTTGACGCCCAAGCGGGCGCCTTTCAGGCGGGCCTTTGCGCGGGAACCGGGCCGTCAGGACATGGTCAGGACGCCCGGCTTGGCTTCAACTGCGATGGTCTCAGCGCTTCTTGGGCATGTAGAGGTCGGTAATCGTGCCTTCGAAGGCCTCCGCGGCCATCCCGATCGTTTCCGACAGGGTTGGATGGGGATGGATCGTCGCGCCGATATCGACCGCATCCGCCCCCATCTCGATGGCGAGCGCGGCCTCGGCGATGAGATCGCCCGCATTGGTGCCGACGATGCCGCAGCCGATGATGCGCTCCGAACCCTCCTCGAACAGCACCTTGGTCATGCCCTCGTCCCGTCCGAGCGAGAGGGCGCGGCCAGAGGCGGCCCAGGGGAAGACGCCCTTGCCATATTTGACGCCGCGCGCCTTGGCCTCGTTCTCGGTCAGGCCGACCCAGGCGACCTCGGGGTCGGTATAGGCCACCGAGGGGATCACCTTGGCGTCGAAGAAGGCCTTGTGTCCCGCCGCGTTCTCGGCCGCGACCTTGCCTTCATGCACGGCCTTGTGGGCGAGCATCGGCTGGCCGACCACATCGCCGATGGCGAAGATGTGCGGGACGTTGGTGCGCATCTGCTTGTCGACGGCAATGAAGCCACGCTCATCAACGGCGACGCCGGCATTTTCCGCTCCGATCAGGCGCCCGTTGGGGCGGCGGCCGACCGCGACCAGGATCTTGTCGAAGCGATCGGTCGCCGGGGCGCTGCCGCCCTCGAACGAGACGGTCAGCCCGTCCGGCCCGGCCTCGACCTTGGTGACCTTGGCCTTGAGATGGATCGCCTCGAATTGCTTGGAGACGCGCTTCATCAGCGGCGTGACGATGTCCTTGTCGGCGCCAGGGATGATCTGGTCCATCAGTTCGACGATGGTGACCTTGGATCCCAATGCCTGGTAGACCGTGGCCATTTCGAGCCCGATGATGCCGCCGCCGACGACGAGCAGGCGCTTGGGAACGTTATCAAGCGCCAGGGCACCGGTGGAATCGATCACCCGCGGATCGTCCTGCGGGATGAAGGGCAGCACCACCGGCTCCGAACCGGCTGCGATGATGGCATGCTCGAAGCTGACCGACTTGGTACCGTCCTCGCCTTGCACCTCGATACGGTCGGGCGCGGTGAAGCGGCCGGTGCCGGTGACGACGGTGACCTTGCGCTGCTTGGCGAGGCCGCCGAGGCCGCCCGTCAGCTTCCTGATCACGCTGTCCTTCCAGCCGCGCAGCTTGTCGATGTCGACCTCGGGCGCCGCGAAGGTAACACCGTGGGCTCCCATGTCCTGGCTTTCGGAAATCACCTTTGCGGCATGGAGCAGCGCCTTGGAGGGAATGCAGCCGACATTCAGGCAGACGCCGCCGAGCTGCGGCCAGCGCTCGATCAGCACCACCTGCTTGCCGAGGTCAGCGGCCCGGAATGCGGCCGTGTAGCCGCCGGGACCACCGCCCAGCACGACGACTTCGCCATGGATGTCGCCCTTGCCGCCGCTGGCGGGTTGGGCGGCGGGTGCGGGCGCTGCCGCCTTGGGCGCCTCGCTGGGAGCCGCCGCCGGGGCAGCAGCTGCCGCCGCGCCGGCCATCGTCACGATGACGTCGCCTTCGCTGACCTTGTCGCCGATCTTGACCGTGACCTCGGCGATCGTGCCCGCCGCCGGCGCGGGCACTTCCATCGTCGCCTTGTCGGATTCCAGCGAGACCAGGGGATCGTCGGCCTGGACCTGGTCGCCCGGCTTCACATGGATCTCGATAACGGGCACGCCCTTGAAGTCGCCGATATCGGGGACGCGGACTTGGTTTCCATTGCTCATTGTGTCTCTCCCGAGTGTTGCGAAATCCGGCCGGTCAGAGGATCAGCCGCCGAACATCCTCGAGCGAGGTGCACAAATGCCGGGCGAAGCGGGCCGCGAGCGCCCCGTCGATCACCCGGTGATCATAGGAAAGGGAAACCGGCAGCATCAGGCGCGGCTTGAACTCGGTGCCATCCCAGACCGGCGCCATCTTCGAGCGCACCACGCCCAGGATGGCCACCTCGGGCGCATTCACGATCGGGGTGAAGGCGGTGCCGCCGATCCCGCCCAGCGAGGAGATCGAGAAGGTGCCGCCGCTCATGTCGGCGGGACCGAGCTTGCCGTCGCGCGCCTTCTTGGAGATGTCGCCCATCTCCCTGCTGATCTCGTGGATGCCCTTGCGGTCGGCATCCTTGATCACTGGAACGACGAGGCCGTCGGGCGTGTCGACGGCGATGCCGATATTGTAGAACTTCTTGTAGATCAGGGCGTCCTTTTCCGGCGAGAGCGAGGCGTTGAATTCCGGGAAGGCACGCAGGGCCGAAACCGAGGCCTTGATCAGGAAGGCGAGCAGGGTGACGCGGAAGCCCTTCTCCTTGGCTGCGGCATCCAGCTCCTTGCGGTAGGCCTCGATGTCGGTGATGTCAGCCTCGTCATTGTGGGTGACGTGAGGCACGTTGAGCCAGGCCCGGTGCAGATGGGGGCCGGAGAGCCGCTTGATGCGAGAGAGCGGCTTGGTCTCGATCGGGCCGAACTTGGAGAAATCGACGGCGGGAATTTCGGGAATGCCCGCACCCGCCGCAGCCGGTGCCGAAGCGGCCGGAGCCGGTCCCTTGAGGAAGGCGCGCACATCCTCGAGGGTGATGCGCCCTTTCTCGCCGGTGCCCTTGAGCTGGTTGAGGTCCACCGAGAGCTCGCGCGCCAGGCGGCGCACCGACGGGCTGGCATGCACGCCGGAGAAATCGGCGATGGCGCCGCGGGTGGGTGCGGGAGCGGACGCCGTAGCCGCCGCTGCGGGCGCAGGCGCAGCGGCCGGGGCCGGCTCCTGCTGTTCGACGAGGGACGGCGGCTGGGCCATGCCGCCTTCCCCGGCCTGGACCACGACCAGAGGCGCGCCCTCGCTGACCTTGTCGCCGAGCTTGACCAGGATCTGCTCGACGATGCCGGCTGCGGTCGAGGGGACCTCCATGGTCGCCTTGTCGGATTCGAGCGACACCAGCGGGTCGTCGACATTCACCTTGTCGCCCACATTGACGAGGATTTCGATGACAGGGACGTCCTTGAAGTCGCCGATATCTGGAACTTTGATCTCGGTGGGCACGGGAGTTCCTCCTGAAGACGGTTGGCACGTTTGGGCTGATGGCGCGTGATGGATCGGCAAAATGGTGTGCGGTGCGCCGGGACCTGACGGCCACCTGTGCGGCTGCCAGGTCCCGGGGCGCGACCGGTTCAGACGGTGGCGGGATTGGCCTTGGACGGATCGAGCCCATATTTGCGGATGGCCTCGGCGACGAGCGCCGGCTTCACCGCCCCCTCCTCGGCCAGGCTCTTGAGCGCGGCGACTGCGACCCAGTGCCGGTCGACCTCGAAGAAATGCCGCAGGCGGCGGCGATAATCCGAGCGGCCGAAGCCGTCCGTACCCAGGACGCGGTAGCGGCCCGGTACCCAGGTGCGGATCTGGTCGGCGTAAAGGCGCATATAGTCGGTGGCGGCGATCACCGGGCCCTGCCGGCCTCCCAGACAGGTCTCGACATAGCTCTTCCTCGGCGCCGCCTCGGGATTGAGCAGGTTCCAGCGCTCGACCGCGACGGCCTCGCGGCGCAGCTCGGTGAAGCTCGGGCAGCTCCAGATGTCGGCTTCGACGCCGAAATCGGCGGCAAGCAGCTCGGCCGCAGCAATGACCTCCCGCAGGATCGTGCCCGAGCCCAGGAGCTGGACGCGCAGGGTCGTCTGCTTCTGAGCCTGCCTGAACAGGTACATCCCCTTGACGATGCCCTCCTCGGCGCCGGCAGGCATGGCCGGGTGCTCGTAGTTCTCGTTCATCACGGTGAGGTAGTAGAAGACGTCTTCCTGCTCGGCATACATGCGCCGCAAGCCGTCCTGGACGATGACGGCGACCTCATAGGCGAATGTCGGATCATAGGAGAGGCAGTTGGGGATCGTGCCCGAGATCAGGTGCGAATGGCCGTCCTCATGCTGCAGGCCCTCGCCGTTCAGCGTGGTGCGCCCGGCGGTGCCGCCCACCAGGAAGCCGCGGGCCCGCATGTCGCCGGCCGCCCAGGCCAGGTCCCCGATGCGCTGGAAGCCGAACATCGAGTAATAGATGTAGAAGGGGATCATCGGCGCGTCCGAGGTCGAATAGGACGTTGCGGCCGCGATCCACGACGACATCGCACCGGCCTCGTTGATGCCCTCCTGCAGGAGCTGGCCCGATTTGTCCTCCTTGTAGAACATCAGCTGATTGGCATCCTCGGGCCGGTAGAGCTGGCCGACCTGGCTGAAGATGCCGAATTGCCGGAACATGCCCTCCATGCCGAAGGTGCGGCTCTCGTCTGGCACGATGGGCACGACGCGCTTGCCGATCTGCTTGTCGCGCAGCAGCGTGTTGAGCACGCGCACGAAGGCCATGGTGGTCGAGATCTCGCGGCCTTCGGTGGATTTGAGCTGTGCATCGAAGGCCGAGAGCGGCGGCACTTCCAGCGCCGTCGATTTTGCCCGGCGCGAGGGCAGCGAACCGCCGAGCGCGGCGCGGCGCTGGCTGAGATAGGCAAGCTCCTTGCTGCCCTCCTCGAAGCGGATGAAGGGGATCTCGGCGAGCTTCTCGTCGGTGATCTCGGTGAGGCCGAAACGGTCGCGGAACTCCTTGAGGGAATGCTCGCCCATCTTCTTTTGCTGATGGGTGATGTTCTGGCCTTCACCCGCCTCGCCCATGCCATAGCCCTTGACGGTCTTGGCCAGGATCAGCGTCGGCTGGCCCTTGTGCTCGCTGGCGGCCTTGTAGGCGGCATAGACCTTGAGGGGGTCGTGGCCGCCGCGCACCAGCGCCCAGATCTGCTCGTCCGTCCAGTCCTTGACCATGGCGGCGGTTTCCGGCGACTTGCCGAAGAAATGCTCGCGGACATAGGCGCCGTTCTTGGACTTGTAGTCCTGATATTCGCCGTCGACCGTCTCGCTCATGATCTTGAGCAGGGCGCCGCTGCTATCCCGGGCGAGAAGATCGTCCCAGCCCGAGCCCCAGATCACCTTGATCACGTTCCAGCCGGCGCCCTTGAACTGGGCTTCCAGCTCCTGGATCACCTTGCCGTTGCCGCGCACCGGCCCGTCGAGGCGCTGCAGGTTGCAGTTGATGACGAAGATGAGGTTGTCGAGTTTTTCGCGCGCGGCGAGGGAGATGGCGCCGGTCGATTCCGGTTCGTCCATCTCGCCGTCGCCGAGGAAGGCCCAGACCTTGCGCGGAGCGGTGTCGGCAAAGCCGCGATTATGGAGATATTTCAGGAAGCGCGCCTGATAGATCGCCATCAGCGGCCCCAGCCCCATGGAGACCGTGGGGAACTGCCAGTAGTCGGGCATCAGCCAGGGGTGGGGATAGGACGACAGCCCCTTGCCGTCGACCTCCTGGCGGAAGGCAAGCAGCTGCTCCTCGCTGAGGCGCCCCTCCACGAAGGAGCGGGCATAGATGCCGGGCGAGACATGGCCCTGCACATAGATGAGGTCGCCGCCGTGATCCTTGGTCGGCGCGTGCCAGAAATGCATGTAGCCGGTGTCGTAGAGCAGCGCCGACGACTGGAAGCTGGCGATATGGCCGCCGAGCTCGGACGATGTCTTGTTGGCGCGCAGCACGATCGCCATCGCGTTCCAGCGGATGATCGAGCGAATGTGGTGCTCGATGGCCCGGTCACCAGGATGGGCGGGCTGCTTGTCGGCCGGGATGGTGTTGAGATAGGGCGTGTTGGCCGAATAGGGCACCGGTGTCCCGCGTCGGCGGGCGCCTGCCATGACCTGGTCGAGCAGAAAATGGGCTCGGTCCGGGCCCTCGACCTCGATGACGCCGTCAAGCGACTCGAGCCACTCTCGGGTTTCGGCCGGATTGGTGTCCTTAATCTCGTCGCTCATGCGCGATCCCTACTGTCTGGATAAGCCGATAGGCGGGAAGTGTCGGAAACTCGGGAAACTCTGAAGGCAGGCAGGGCTGTTCGAACAATCTGATCGCAGCGGGATTTGTCCGCTCCGGTAGGCATCGGAGTCGATTTTTTCGCGCGGCTGCTGCGTTTCTTTCCGGACGCAAGCCGACACGAAAGCCTCGGTGACCAGTCGACCATCTTCCGAGATTGCGAGCGATGAAATCGAACTCATGTCGGCAACGATCTTACCGGCGATCCGGCTCGGCGCCACGATGAAAACGATGCCGGCCTTCTCGGCCAGCTCACAGCCAGCAGCGCCAAGCTCGACCAGGCGTTGGGGAACCTTCCTGCCGGTACTCCGATGAAGCTCGTGCCCGCCCTCGATCAGATGGCCCGCCATGGGCGCTCCCATGATCCCAGTCCAATGACGTCCAGCTTCATGACACCACCCTCCTTGCTTCGGCTCGCGGGATTCCCCCGATCAAACCCGCCCCGCCTCAACCGTTCGGGGCAGAAGGCCTGTGAATGGCCTTGCCGAACTTCCGCGAGCGAACCGCATCAGAAGCACCATCGTGCAAGGAAGCGACTGCTTGCCAGCAAGTTAGAGCACAAAAGCCAATGATTGGCCGGGTGTTTTCACATCGTGGAATGCAGAAGTATCGCTCCACGCAACCCTCGATCATATCAGCGCGCGACGTCAGGCAGGCGGCCAGCATCATTGCGCAAGAAAGGCGACGCCGACCAGATGAGCACCATGACCGACCAGCCAGCGCGATGCTTCCGGCTTGAACTGCACGAAACCCTCACTTTGCAGCGTCGTCAGCAGACGATGGGCGGTCGAGGGCGCCAAATTCGTGCCTCGAACAATTTCGCGCAGCGTCATGCCATGGGGATCCTGCGCGATGCATTTGAGGATCGACACGGCTCGGAGGACCGCCTGCACGCAACCATGGCCAGCTGAGATCTCATAGCCGCCGTTCAAGAGCGCAGGCGTTCCCCGTCCCGCGTCACCGTTTTCGTGGCCGCCGAGTTCCCACAGGCGCTGCGCCGTCCCAGCGATCGAGTCCACTGCGACCTCCCCTGATTTCCCGAGATGCAGGCGCGTTATGTCGAGAGAATATTTATACGTCCAATATATCCTTCGGATAGAATTATACTCCGAACGTATTTATCGACATGTTATCTGGAATCCCGATGCCGCTCTTGCACGCCGGACGGAGGGCCGAACAAGGAGCCGAACCGACCCGGGTAATGGCCTGTCGTCACTGCCGGAAGTAGTCGCGCGTTTCGATCAGGAAGCGATCGACAGCGGCACTGCGGTCGTCACGATAGAGCATCATGACATCGGCAACCGGCGCAGGCTCGACGAGGCGCCTGTAGATGATACCCGGGCGCGCCAATTCCCGTACCGCCTCCGGCACAAGCGCAATGCCAAGGCCCGCTGCGACCAAGCTCAGCAAGGAATGGGACTCGACCACTTGCTGGGAAATATTGGGAGCAAAGCCCGCTTCGACACAGCAATCCCTGAGATATCGCGCAAATCGGGAATCTTTCAGGCGCAGGAACACGAATTTTTCGTCCCGCAAGTCGGCAAGTGCGATTTCGCCATTGCCCGCCAGTGGATGCGATTGGGGCAAGGCAAGGCCAACCTTTTCGGGCCAGGCAAGCTCCGTCACAAGGGCGGGATCGCCCGTTGGTCCGCGCAGAAAGCTGATATCGATCTTGCGGGCATGGAGCGCGAGCTCCTGCTCGAGCGGCGGCATTTCCTGGATACGCACGAGGACATGGGGCATGCCCGCCTGGAACCGAGCAATCAATCCCGCAAGAGGTCCGAGAAGCACGGAACCTGTCGTAGCAAGGTCAAGCTCTCCGACCTGGCCACGGCCAATGGCATAGGTTTTCTCCACGGCCTCGTCGACCTGCGCGAGAATGGCCCCAGCATAGTTGCGAAAAGCCACGCCGGCCGCCGTCAGTTCCACGCGTCGCTTGTTGCGGACGAAGAGTTGCGTCTTCAGTTCATATTCCAGGTCCTGGATCTGTGTGCTCAGAGGCGGTTGGGAGACACCTAGGCGCGTGGCAGCGGCTGTGAAGCTGAGCTCTTCGGCGACTGCCACAAAGTAACGCAAATGACGCAATTCCACAGATGTCCCCATGTGTGAGACGACGCATCGCAACCCTGCCAGACTACGTGGGTTGGGATTGTCGTGCAATTTCGTCAAAAGCTATCCGCAGGTACCGGACGATGTGAATAGGGTTTCCGACTCACTTTTGATGAAGTTGAGGCGGCGATCGGAGTCGGTTTCACGAATTGCAACCGGTTGCAGGGGGGCTCCCCGATTTGAACCTGCGCTCGTAAAATCCTGATTCTATTGAGTAGGGATCCGCAGCCAGGTCTCATGCCGTGGCGCACGACAATGACCGAAACCGCGACGTCCCTCGACATCGTACGATAGGAGCGGTTGGCCGAACCATCGGGACCTAACCGTCAAGGCCCCAAAGATCGGGGTTGCGTTTGAAATACTCGATCAGCATCTGCGTGAGCACCCGTACTTTCCGCGTGGGATACTGCCCCGGCGGGCGGACGACATAGGCGGCGCCCGGAGGTACCGGATAGCGTGTCATGATCGGAACCAGAGCGCCGGACGCCACATATTCATATGTGATGCAATCGGGGAGCCAGGCGATGCCGAGACCTGCCGCTGCCGCGGCGGCAAGTGCTATGGCGCTGTCGGCCTTGAACCTGCCTTGCGGCTGAACCGTGACGATCTTGTCGCCATCCATGAACTGCCAGGCCTCGGTTCCCTGCATGAGGGCCTGATGGGCGACGAGCTCGCCCGGAGTCTCGGGTGATCCATGCATCTCGATATAATCCGGGCTTGCGACAAGCTTGCCATGGATCGGCCCGACACGCTTCGCGATCAGGTTGGAGTCCTGAAGGTAGGCGCCCCGGATCGCGCAATCGAAACCCTCTGCGATGAGATCGACGAAGCGATCGCTGTAGGAAGTATGGATCTGAAGCTTCGGGTGCAGACGCGCCATTTCCGCGAGCACAGGAGCGAAATGGGTGGCGCCGAAAGTAAGCGGCATGGCAACCCTCAGGCCGCCGCGCAACTCACCGGTGGGGAGGATCGCCTCCCTGGCCGTATCGATTTCGGCGCTGGCTCTGGCCGCATGGTCTCTGAACGTGGTTCCCGCTTCCGTGAGTGCCGCGCCGCGGGTCGTCCGTGCAAGAAGCTGGACGCCAAGCTCCGCTTCAACCCGGAAGAGCCGCCGGCTGACGATCGACTTGGAGACGCCGAGCCGGCGCGCGGCCGCCGATACGCCCCCTGCATCGGCCACTGCGACGAATGTCCGTAGATCTTCGATGTCCAACTCGGCGTTCCTCATTTCGCGACACGGCGTGGCGGACTATGGCACTACCGCATCACGAAGAGGAACGGCAAATTGCGGCCGGCAAACATCGCCCGCCGGCGCATGTCTCCCGCAAAACCAATGCCGCACAAAGCGGCAGCAAAGGACGCAATAATGACCTTTCGTAACGGCCTTGACTCGCTTCTTCGGCCCGAAGATTCAGTCCTCGTTCTGATCGACCACCAGCCGTACCAGCTCGCGAACCTGAACAGCCACGATCCTCACATGGTGGTCAACAATTCGACGGCTCTGGCCAAGGCAGCCAAGGCCTTTGGCGTTCCTACCATCCTAACGAGTGTGATCGCAGACCGGGGCGGTGTCATCTTCCCCCAGATCACCGACGTCTTCCCCGGCCAGGAAGTGATCGACAGGACGTTCATCAACACCTGGGAAGACCGGCAGATAGTCGACGCCGTCAAGGCCACTGGCCGCAAGCAGTTGATCATCGCGGGCTTGTGGACCGAGATCTGCGTTGCGATGCCGACGATCCAGGCGCTCGGCGAAGGCTGGGACGTGACAGTTGTCACTGATGCGTCCGGCGGCACTTCGGTCGAGGCCCACGAGGTCGCTATCCAGCGCATGGTCATGGCCGGTGCGAATATGATGACCTGGCTGGCAGTGGCTTCGGAATGGCAGCGCGACTGGGCCCGTACAGAGCATGCCGCGGAGCTTTCGGAGGTGCTGGTACAGCATGCTGCCGGCAGCGGCATTGCCTTCCTCTGGGAGCAGCAACTGCTCAAAACGCCTGTGCCGAGCAAAGGCTGATCCGGAGCCGGGATGGCGAGTTTCGCTTCGAATCCAGAGCGATCCGTATCTGGAGTCTCGCCACTTCCACCTCGCAGGGAAGCCTTGTGACGTCAGCGATGAATGCTATGCCCGGATGCTCGCTCCGGCGAGCGGAGGCATGGATCGATGCGGCTGATGCGTCCAACCACCCCCAAGCGGGCTGTGGCGCAGCGAGGGAACCATGAAAGCAGCCATCTATGACCACCCGGGCCCGCCCGACGTCCTTCGCTATGCGGATGTGCCCGATCCGGTTTGTCCAAACGATGGCGTCCTGATCCGCGTCGAAGCCGCCGCTATCGAGGGCGGCGACCTGATCAATCGCGCATCCACGCCTCCACCCCACCCGGCCTTCGTCGTCGGCTACGCCGCCGCCGGCGAAATTATCGCGATCGGGGAAGACGTGAAGAATCGCAAGGTGGGCCAAAAGGTGACGAGCTTCGACCTCGCCGGATCGCATGCGGAGCTGCGTGCCGTTGTCGCCAGCCGGACCTGGCCTGTGCCGGAGGGACTCGATGTGGCCGCTGCCGCAGCCCTGCCTATCGCATTCGGGACCGCTCATCACTGCCTCTTCACGCGGGGCGGTTTGAAGCGTGGCGAAACTGTCCTCGTCCAGGCAGGCGCCGGCGGCGTCGGGCTTGCCGCCATCCAGCTCGCCCATCTGGCAGGCGCGACCGTGCTTGCAACGGTCTCCGGGCTCGAGAGGGCCGAACGCCTTGTCGAGCTCGGCCTCGATCATGCGATCGATCATCGCTCGGCCGACGTCGTCGATACGGTCATGCGTCTGACACAAGGTCGTGGCGTGGATCTCGTCCTGGACCCGGTGGGAGCCACCCTGCAAGGTTCCCTGGCGGCGCTCCGGCCCGAAGGGCGTCTGATATTCGTGGGGAACGCCGGCGGTTCGCAACTCAGTATTGATCTATGGTCAGCACTACAGGCGAACCAATCGCTTTTCGGCGTCTTCATGGGAACGCAATTGGAAAAGCCGGATGTCTACCTCACAGTTTCCAGGATGCTGGAGTTGGCAACAACGGGGGGATCTCAAGGTGATCGTGGACAGGACGTTTCCACTTGGAGCCGCCCCTGAGGCCCACACCTATGCCGAAGGCAATTCCATTCTCGGGCGCGTTGTGATCGTCCCGGCTAGGCAATAAGCTTCGCAGATCGGGTGAAAACGCAGGCGCCTTATGGCGAACAGTGCCGGAGTGCTGCACCTTTCATCGCCCCCTTCCCGCCCCCAGCTGAACATATCGACGACCTATATCGCGACGCGAAATGGCCACCGCTTCGCGGACGACGCAGTATGTCCGTACTGCACTTGATAAGGCCGACAATACCGTCAATTCAGACGCCTTCGGACCCGCTGGCAGGCCAGCGACAAGGATCTCTTTTTCCACTTGCGATGGTCTTTTGGTCGGTCCCTAGCGCTTGGCCAGTGCCCTTGAGCTCGCTTGACCAGTCCATATCGCTCGACGGACCGTCTGGTTTCGAGCGAAAGGATGCTCCATCAAAACCTGGGATCAAACATCCAAGGCCGATCGACGATGACAAACATGCGCCATCACATTTCGGTACTGAGCAATAGTCCGCATGTTTCACGGTTGCGCGTTCCCATAACAAAAAATGGCCCGGACAAAGCCGGGCCATTTCGAAAGGAAAGTTTGGAAGTCAGATATGATTTTCTGGTCTCGCGAACCAGAATCCCATTGATACACAAATTGTTCCGTTACGCCAGAACTCAATCAACGTTTAAATCATTAAATGACTCACATAACTCGTAGCGTCATGAATGAACACGACCATTCATCACGGAGAATTTATCTAGTATAGATGCAAAGAAGGCCCAATTTACATTGGGCCTTCAATCAGAACCTATCTAACTAGACTCAGAAAGTCCGCTTGAGGCGAACACCGCCCTGCAAGACATTGTACTTGCTGCGGCCGCTCAATTCGCCATCGTCGATGACGCCATTGTCCAACTTGCCGTGGGTCCAGGCCACTTCACCGGCAACGGTCAGGCCCTTGACGATCGTGTAGGTCAGGTTACCTGCGATCGTGTATTCCTTCAGGCCATATTGGCCGTTGCCCAGATAGCGGTCATACTGCGTATCGATGTAAGAACCGACGAGGTTGGCACCCAGAACCGGGGTGATATTGCCGCCGAGTTCCGCCGTGATCGACCAGCCCTTGCCACGGTCAATTCGACCACGGCTGTTCACGAAGGAATCGGAGTTTGCAATCCAAGTGGCGCCTGCGCCCAGATAGTCGAGCGCACCATCCGCATACTGACCTTCAACGATGAAGTGACCGTTGTCGATCGCAGGGATCTTGATCAAGCCGGTGGCACCGACGGCATAGCCGTACTTGTTGCTGCGACGAACGATCACCTCATTGCCGTCATCGTCCTCGTAGTTCGTTCCCGAACGAGACTGATGACCAGCCGCCTGAACGGCGATGGAGCCCCAGGATTGATCCCAACGCAACTGGGCGACGACATCGGGAACCTGCTGACCACCTTCACGGTAACCATAGAGCGTCCCGTTGATATCAACCGGCGTACTCGTCCCGCCGACGCGATGATCGCGGCCGTCTTCGATCGACAGCGTGGCGCTGAAGCCACCGCCGAACTGAGCGGTGTAGGCGATCAAGTTGACTGTGTTCTGCTCTGCATAATACGGCGCCCAGATGGTGTCGCCATACTCGTTGTCGTAGAAGCCGAAGAAGGAATGGGCGTAACCAGCGGTCAGACCACCGAACTGGATGAAGGCCTTGTCGATGGTGAAACGGTTGTCGTTATAGATGCCGCCGCGGCCCTGATTGCTGATCGGATGCGAGTCGGCATTGATCTGAAAATAGGAACGCAGCAGACCCCAGTCGGTCTCCGTACGGGCATCGAACCAGATGCGGGCCTGGGTGTTGAAGGCCGAACGATCGTCGTTGCGGCTAAAACCATTACCGGCAAAAGCGCGATAATCGGCGCGAATTTCGCCGCCGATCTTCAGGCAGGTATCGGTGCCGGGAATATAGAAAAAGCCCGGACCGAAGGCCGTGCAGACCTTCACATATTCGACGGCTTCGCCCTTGGTCATGGGCAGATCAGCGGCCTGAGCGGCACCGATTATAGCGAGTCCGGCAGATGCGCCGAGGAGAAGAGACCTTATGGTCATTTGATGACCTCCGAGATAGTGCGATTTCTGATTAGAAGCGCTTTGCAGCACTTCAATCGATTGCGAGACCGTGAGCGCGTTTTTGCGCCCCCGAAAAGATTCCAAAGAACCATTCCTTAAGGTGATCGCACTTTGGGTCTCGAGACAACAAAATATGGCAATTTATCGTCACTATGGCGAACTTTTACAACTTCATGTTGCAAATTTGGCACATCATTTTTGAGACTCGAAAAATCGAAGAATTACAATAAATTATGAAGCATTTCTGGAAATTATTCTGATTTTTATGAGAATATACTGTCAAACCGGACTGAGGCCCAGAAGTCCCCCCACTTCCATCAAAGGGTGTTGATGTTTTCGCACCGGCGTTCGATCGTTCGGCGATCCCGCTCTGTGTGCGCCTGAACCCGGCCTGCAATCCGAGCCTTCGCGATCTGGAAAAGGGGGATGATCGCACGAGCTTCCATATCGATCTTTCCACCCTGTATCGGCACCCCCCCCTCACCTTTCGCCTCGACGGCGCGAAGAGCGCGACCCTGAATCCCACCTCGCAAGCCATTGCCGGGGCATTCGAATTCATATGAATAAGAATTCTGATGAGAGAAGGCCTCCTAGGCAGTCAGCCTAAAGCAAAGCCACTTGCGGGCACGCCGCGATGGGGCGGGCAAAATCGATCCGCTTGTGCTGGCCTCCCGACGGCCGCTCCGCTGGCCACCGGCCCCAGGCCAATCCGTTTCAAGGCCTCGAGCGCCGCCGCTGCCTTACGGGTATGTCCCGCACCAGGCCCGCCACCACTACATTCTCTATCGCCGTCAGCTTCCCGAACCGGAAGTCATTTTCGCTCACCGCGATCCGTGTCGCCAAAACTGCCGGGCTGACGGGCCACAAGAAACGCAAGATGGCGCTCGATGCGATCCAGGCGTTCCAGGATCGCCAGGGACTCGTCTTTACCGATCTGTTTGTCGACGGCATCAAGAGAACCTTGGGAGCCGTGGGTCACTTCAGCCACCGAATCCGAATGCTCGCGATCAGGCATTGCGTTTCCTCGTATCGTTTCTTCAAAGGAAGGTTGAACTGTTGAACGAGATCTCCAGACGAGGTCCAACGGCATGATGTCGCGCCAGACATTCTGATGGCAGACCGGTCTGAGAAAGCGGCGGATCGACATCGCGCCGACCGAGATGGTCCCGAAATTCGTGCTGGCCGGATAAGGCCGGCCATGCACCATCGCGTCCGTAGCGTCGACCCCGGTCGGATAGCCGTTCATCAACAAGCGGCCTGCCTGGCGTTCCAGTGTCCGCAAGAGGCTCGTTTTCGAAGGTGGCCTCCGCGGCTATCCCTTCGCCTGCGATCAGGCGTCTGCCATGTGGGACAAAGGTCATGGTGCTCGCTCGTGATCGCGCAATGTCAGCCGAAATAACGGACGCGGAAGGCATCGATAGCCACGGCGATGAAGATCATCACGCCGCCGATCATGCCCACATAGAAGGAGGGAACGTTGATGATGGCGAGGCCCACCTGGATGACGGTCAACAGCAGGACGCCGCCCAGCACGCCACGCACATTGCCGCGTCCACCGAAGACGCTGACGCCGCCGATGATCGGCGCCGCGATCGCATAGAGCAGATAGCTCGATCCCTGGTTCGAGGTGATCGCCATCTGCCATGATGCCAGCAAGAACCCGGCCAGACCGGCAAGGAACCCCGACATCGTGTAGGTGATGACCTTGACACGGCCGACCCGAATTCCCGCCGAATTCGAGGCGACAGGATTGCCGCCAACCGCATAGATCGAACGCCCCAGCACCGTGCGGTGCAGGACGACGGCGATCACGACCAGCGCCATTACGAACACGACCGGCATGATTGGCCAGCCGCCCACCATGGCCTGCCCGATCCAGACATACCCGTCCGACATGTTGGTCAGCGTCTTGCCTTGTGTCAGCGCGAGCAGGGCCCCTTGCAGGATGATCATCATCGACAAGGTCTCGATCAGCGACACCATTTTCAGGCGCGTGATGCAGATGCCATTGAAAAAACCGATCAGGGTGGCGACCGCCAGGCCCATCAGCGCGGCGATCAGCCATGGCATTCCGAGATCGGAATAGGCAAGAGCCCCCACGGCCGCCGAAAAGCCCGCATTGGCGGGAATGGACAGGTCGATCTCCGCCACCAGAAGCGGCAGGGCCACGGCAAGCCCGAGCATTCCCAGGACGGTTGCCTGCACCATCACGTTCTGAAGATTCATGACGGTCAGGAAGTAGTCGTTGAACGCACCGAAAATGGCGACCAGCGCGATGAGCCAGATCCAGACGATATTGTGGAGGACCCACCCCAGAATTGCGTCACGGTTCAACTTGGCGGCAGGCGGGGTGACCGTACCATTGACAGTTGCCTTGCTCATACCAAACTCTCCTGTTCTCCGGACGCATCAGGCCTGCACCGAAGAACGCAGGCGTTCGACGGTGATGGCTTCTCCCGTGAGGGTTTCCTTGATCTGGCCGTGCTCGAAGATGCAGACGCGGTCGACGGCACGTACCAATTCGTCGGTGTCGGTCGAGACGATGATGACCGAAACACCGGCGGCACTGAGTTCGTCGATGATCCGCAGCACGTCCTGCTTAACGCCCACATCGATGCCTCGGGTGGGTTCGTCGACGATCAACAGACGCGGCTCGGTGGCAAGCACGCGGCCAAGGCAGACCTTTTGCTGGTTGCCGCCGCTGAGTGTATCGACCGCATAGTCCGGATTGGGTGCCTTGACATCCATTGCCTTGAAATAGCGGTCGATGATCTCGGCTTCGGCGGCGCGATCGATGTAGCCCATGCGCGCGCGCGCCGGCAGCGAGGACAAGGCAATATTCTGTCCGATCGACATTTTTCCGACGGCACCGTCCCTGCGGCGGTCATCCGACAGAAAGGCGATCCCCGCATCGAGAGCGGCGCGAGGGGTTCGGGGCAGCCTGCGCTGTGTGCCATCGATGGCGATCGTGCCACTGGCCGGATACAAACCGAATATCGCCCGGGCCAGTTCTTTCGCCCCCGCCCCCGGCAGGCCGGTCAAGCCCACGACCTCACCCGCCGCGATATCCATTGCCTTGAGGGACAGGTACTGGCCTTTGACGTCGCGCAGCGACACGTGAGGCGCCTTGCCGGCATGATCGCGTCGGTCCCGCTGGAACAGGGCCAGTCCACGGCCCAGCACGAGCTCGGTCAGTTGCTCGGAGGAGAGGGAGGCGACGTCCTCGGAACCGCCGGCAAGACCACCGTCCCGAAGCACCGACACCGCATCGCAAATCTCCAGGATCTCGTCATTGTAGTGGGAGATGAAGATGAAGGTGACGCCATCGCTCTTCAAACGACGCATGAAGTCGAAAAGCACGCGCCTGTCGGCGACGGTCAGCGCAGCTGTCGGTTCGTCAAGGATGATGACTTTGCCGCCCGAAAACATCGCCCGCAGGATATTGAGCTTGCGCCTTGCGACGGCATCCAGGCGGCCGGCCAGCGCATTGGCGTCGATGCCGGAGCCTTCGAGTATTCGCAACGCGTCCTGACGCAGGGCCTTCCAGTCGACAAAGCCGTTCTTCACCGGCCAGATGCCCAGCATCAGATTCTCGGCGGCGGTCAGGTTGTCGATGATCATAGGCTCCTGGGTCACCAGGAAAACACCGGCCTGCTCCATCGTCTTGACGTCGACATGGTGGAGCGGCCGGCCGTCCATGACGATTTGCCCGGAGGTTGGCGAGCGCTGGCCGGAAATGATCCCGACCAGCGTGGACTTGCCGGCACCGTTCTCGCCAAGAAGGCCATGGATCGTACCGCGGCGGATGCTGAGCGACACGCCGCGCAGCGCCCTGACCGGTCCATAGCTCTTCGTGACGTTGTCGATCCGCAGGATCTCGTCTTGCGCAGTTGTGGACCCACGCAAATCATGCGCCGTCATATCGCCCCTCCCAGATCATTGTGTGAGCCGGGGCGGCTATTTGCGCCCCGGAAAACCAGATTCGGGAACTATCGGTAGGCGATACCCCAGTCCTTTTCGGCAACCGCTCCCCAGTGGCGCCGGTCGTTGGCGTTGTCGCCATTGATGACGAAAGCCGGGATGATCAAGGTGGGGCCGGTCTTGCCGGCGACGAGATCGCCCTTCTCCCAGAAATATTTCTTGTTCTCATAAGTGCCGAGCGGCACATCCTCGCCCTTCAGGGCATGCTTCACGATCATCTCGACCGCGATTTCGCCATAGGCGATCGGATCCTGCGACACGCAGGCATCCATATAGCCTTCCTGGATCCATTTGAGCGCGACCGGCTCGCCGTCGATATTGATGAAGATGACATGGCCGTCCTCGCCCACCTTCTTCCAGCGTCCCTTCTGCTGCAGCGCGGTGACGATGCCACGGGAAGGCGAGTCGGAGGGCGCATGCACGGCGTCGAGGTCGGGATGCTCGGAAAGCGTGGAGAGCGTCACGGACAGCATCTGCTCGAGCTGCCCCTCGGTGGGGCGCGCCAGATATTTGATGTCAGGATATTTCGCAAAGACCGAGTCCATGCCTTCCTTGCGCAGGCGCCAGGCGACCGAAGCGAGCGCGCCATAACAGTTCAGCACCGTGCCCTTGGGGCTTCCGTGTTTCTTGACCAGACGCTTGACGATCTCCTCGGCGGCCATGACGCCACCCTGGAAATTGTCGAAGCTCACGGTGATGGCAACTTTCCCGCCATCCGCCGGCGTATCGATGATGCCGACCGGGATCGATTGCTGGTTGTAGCGCCGGATGGCGGAGACGATGGCCTGGCTATCGATCGGATCGGAGATGATCGCCGACGGGCGTGAAAGCAGCAAGCTCTGCCATTGCTCGAGCTGCCGCGTGTTGTCGAAATTCGCGTTGGTCGCCTGGAACTCGCCGGAGCTTTCCTTGACGGCGCGCTTCACCGCTTCTTCCTGGATCACGAAGAAGTAGTAGTCGAGGCTCTTGTTCGAATAGGGGATCGACAGGCGGCTTTGCGCGGCGAATGCGCCCTGCCCCGTCATCATCCCCAGCCCGATCGCCGCTCCGCCCGCAAGCACGCCACGCCGGCTAATTCCCCCTCGGATCTCCATTTTGCTCTCCCTGATGCTGTTTTTTGGCGCATGTAGTATTACTAGATATTGAGTTCAACTGTCAACTGGTCGCGCGGCGCGCCGTGATAGCTGCCGCGCAACTTGTGCCATGAAATTTTGAAGTTTTTAGATTTTCCTATTTTATTACAATAGGATGTAAGGGTTTTTGGTTTCGCTTCGAAAAAGAGCGGATAACACCGATCCCTTTCCTATGCGGAGTTTTACTAGATCACCGCATCTTCACGTAGGATGTTCCATCGAAACAGCCCACGACCATTCCCACTGCCTCGCGGGTGAAAAGACCGTTCTCGACCACGCCGGGTATGCGGTTCAACTCGAGCTCCAATGGTGCGGGATCGGCTATGATCGGACCGCAACGGCAATCGAGAATGAAGTTGCCGCTGTCCGTCACGACGGGCTGCCCGTCCCGTACGCGGCGCTCAATCCTGACGTCTTTAATCCCGTGATCGGCGAGCGCACGCCCCACCATGCGCTCGGTCTGCTTCCAGGCGAACTGCACCACTTCCACCGGCAGGGGAAATCCTCCCAGGCAATCGACGATCTTGGTCTCGTCGCAGATGCAGATCATTCGCCTGGAGGCATGGGCGACGATTTTTTCCCACAGGAGGCAGGCCCCACCGCCTTTGATCATATTGAACTTGTGATCGATTTCGTCCGGTCCATCGATGGTCAGATCGAGTTCGCCGATGTCGTTGGGATCGGTGATCTCGATCCCCACCCCACGCGCGACGTCGATCGTCGAACGGGACGTCGTTGTGCAGGTCAGTTTCATTCCTGCGGCAACATGCTTGCCAAGCTCGCGCACGAAGAAATGCGACGTCGTGCCCGATCCCAGGCCCAGCTTCATGCCGTCGCGCACGAATTCCTGGATCACGCGTCGGCCCGCGACCTTCTTGGCTTCGTCCTGCGCGCTCATTCTTCCTCCTCTGGCGCAAGGCTCCGCCGCGCCTCTTCAGGGTTTCAAATCTTGTCTGTCAGCCAATTGTCGAGCGCAGGCAGTTGGTCGGGGAACTGGCTGCCGCTCGAAATGGCAATGGCGGTCACCAGCATGTTGGTGACCAGATGGTGGTTGAGACGCGATGCCAGCGGCGTCATCAGTTCCGTCCGGTCGTAGGGCAGGACGGCGACCATGGCATCCGTAACCCGTGCCAGCGGGCTCTCGCCGGCGGCGATCGAGACCACGCGTGCGCCGCGTGCCCGCGCAGCGATGGCGACTTCGACCATCTGCTTGGTATGTCCCGATTGCGAGAAGATCAGCGCGACTTCGCCGGGCCTGGCCCTTTCGGCATGCATCCATTGGCGTTGCCTGCCCAGAAGGGCCTGGCACCGCATGCCGAGGCGTTGGAACTTGTGCTCGGCGTCGAGCGCGTTCACCTCGGAAATTCCGGCTGCATAGATTCCGGTCCAGCTTGCTGCCTGAAGCACACGCGCGGCTTCCGCCACCTGTTCGGGCACCAGATCCTCGGCCAGTCTCTGGATCGCGTTCAGCGAGTTCCGGCAGGTCTTGCGCACGATGTTGTCGATGCTGTCATCAGGAATGATCTGTTCGTAGGCGAAGGGTGCCGAAGGCACGAGGCTCTGCGCCAAATGCAGCTTGAATTCCTGATAGCCTTCGAAGCCGAAGCGGCGGCAAAACCGCATGATCGTCGGGTCGCTCACCGAGCAGGTCTCGGACAAGCGCGCCATGCTCATGTGCAGCACCTCCGAGGGTGAGGCGCTGACGAAGGCGGCGACCCGCCGCTCAGCCGGATGCATCTCCTCGCGTTCTTGTAGGATACGTTGCAGCAGGCTGACGGTCATCTGGCACTCTCCTTGCCGCTATTCGGCGGCGGTGGGTCTTGGATCGTGCTGCAACAGATCGGCCAGGCGGGTCAACCGATGACCGGTGGGAACGTCGACCGAGGCGCCAGCTCCCCACGGAACAACGTAGAATGGCACACCCGCCGCCTCAGCCGTCGCGCGATCGACATTCGTGTCGCCGACATAGGCCCAGCTACCGGGCTCGAGCGCCATCGCTTCGGCGACAGCCATGAGATGACCCGGATCCGGCTTGGAAGCAGGCACCGCATCCGCACCAATCGCCGCATCGAAGAGGTCCGCCAAGCCAAGCTGCTCCAGGACCTTGCCGGTCACTGCGTGGTTCTTGTTGGTGCAGATGCCAAGCCGCGCGCCCGCCTGGCGCAAGGCCGCCAGATCCTCCGGGACATGTGAGAAAAACTGCGTCCTGCCTGCGGGATCGTCGAGATAGGCCTGCAGATATCCTTCGAACGCCCGCTCGACCGCCTCCTCGTCATAGGCGATGCCCTTGTCCTCAAGGATATCGAGGATCAGGCGCCTCGGTCCGTTGCCGATGAATTGCTCCACATAGCGCGGATCGAGTTCCGGCCAACCATTGGCGGCAAAGCCTTTGCTGAGGGCCGCGGCTATGTCGGGCGCACTGTCGATCAAAGTGCCATCGAGATCGAAAATGAATGCGGCGTAAATCGGCATGTCGCGAGTTCCTACGGCTACTGGTCAAAAATGGCTTCGCCGAGCGCATCAAAGGTCTCGCTCAACGCCGGGTATAGATTGCGATAGGCGTGGTGAGCACGGGCATAGACCTGGGCGGTGCCCGGGTCTGGGCGTTCCCACGTCAGGTCGCGGCAGCTGCGCGCCGCACTTGCCACGTCGGGCCACACGCCAATCGCCAGGCCCGCGACCAGTGCTGCCCCGAAGGCCGCACCCTCCGCAGCACCGTCGGTCGTCACCACATCGCAGCCGAACATGTCGGCCTGAATCTGACGCCAGAGTGGCGAGCGCGCACCGCCTCCCGATGCCTTCACAATTTGCCCGTCGATGCCCATCGGCTTCATCAGCGCGTGCATATCGGCAAAAGCGTGGACAACGCCTTCCATCACAGCACGCGCAAGATCGCCACGCCTATGCCGAGCGGTCAGCCCGACAAAGGCACCTCTTGCCCCCGGATCGGGATGCGGGCAGCGTTCCCCGTTGAGATAAGGCAGGAATAGCAGGCCGCGCCCGCCGGCGGGACTCTGTGCCGCCTCCGCCACGATCTGATCAAACGAGGTCAGCGCACCGTCTGACCCAGCCCACAGCGTCTCGCGAAACCAGCCCATCGCCCCGCCGGCGTTCAGCGAAACGCCCATGCAATGCCATTTGTCCGGCGCAACATTGCAGAATACCTGCAACCTGCCGTCCGGGTTGTCCTGCGGCGAGTCGAGTGCCGCGGCAAGAATGCCGGCCGTTCCGATCGTCGACTGCAATTCGCCGGGGGCAATCACGCCGGACCCGATCGTCTGAATGACGGCATCGCCCCCGCCACCGGCGACCGGTATGCCTTCGGGCAACCCGAACAGATCGGCACCGATGGCCGAGACCCGCCCGGTGATCACCTGCGATTCAAAGACCGGCGGTAGCAGGGTCGGATCGATCCCAGCCACCTCGATCAAGCCCTTGGCCCACTGGCGCCGCCGCACATCGAAGAGCCCCGTGCCGGAAGCATCCGAGACCTCCGACGCGACCTCCCCCGTCAGCCGCAGACGCAGATAATCCTTGGGATTGAGCATCACCTTCATGCGCGCGAACAGCTCCGGCTCGTGATTGCGCATCCACAGGATCTTGCCCCCGGTATAGCCGACCAGCATCCGGTTGTTCGTGGCGGCCAGTACTCCTTCGAGCCCCCCAGCCGCCTCGGTGATCGCAGCGCATTCGGCGCCGTTGCGCTGGTCATTCCAGAGGATCGCCGGCCGCAGCACCCGATGTCCCTCGTCCAGCGGCGTGAGCCCGTGCATCTGGCCGGAAAGGCCGATGCACGAGATCTCGATCTCTGGCGCCTTGGCCAGCGCGCCGGCAACCGCCTTGCGCGCACCTTCGACCCAGAGTTCAGGATCCTGTTCCGACCATCCCGGATGCGGTTGCGATAGCGGATAAGTCTCGGTTTGCGCCGCGATGACGGCGCCATCGGCCGCAATCAACAACGCCTTGCACCCGGAGGTGCCGATGTCGATTCCCAACAGCGCCTGCATCGCTCAAGCCCCCACACCGTGATGCAGCCGGACATGCTTGAAATTGAAGTATTCAAGCAGCCCCTCGCGACCATGTTCATAACCGACACCGCTCTGCTTACGTCCCCCATAGGGAGCGTTCATGATCCCGGCATCGACATTGTTGATCGCTACATTGCCGTAATCCAGGCCCGCAGACAGGGTCTGGATCTCGGTCAGGTCGCGTGCATAGACATAGGAAGCCAATCCGTAGGGCGTGTCATTGGCCAAGGCGATCGCCTCGGACAGCTCGTCGTAAACGGCAACACCGACCAGCGGGCCGAAGGTCTCCTCGGTCATCACCAGCATCTGGTGCGTGCAGTCGGCCACCACGGACGGACGGAAGAAATGCCCCTTGGCATAGTCGGCGCCCTCGGGCGCCTTGCCGCCCGCGACCAGTCGTGCGCCCCTGGCCAGTGCGTCGTCCAGATGTGCCCGCGTCTTGGCCAGCGGCTCGCCCGAAGCCATCGCCCCCAGATCGGCGTCGGGCCGTTCGAGCCCATTGTGGACGCTGAGCGCCTCGGCCGCCTGGCCCAGTCCCGTGAGGAAATCCTCGTAGACGGAGCGGTGGACATAGATCCGGTTGATCGCGATACAGATCTGGCCGCAGTTCCGGAAACTGCGGCGTGCCGCGCCTTTGACCGCCGCAGCGATATCGGCGCTCGCCGTCACGACCATTGGGCAGTTGCCGCCGAGTTCCAGCGACAGGCGCTTCACCTGGGGACAGCTTTGCTGGATATGCAGGCCAACCGCACTCGATCCGGTGAAGGCGATCTTGTCGACCTGAGGGTGCTCCACCAGCGCCTGTCCGACCTGCGCCCCCTTGCCCGTCAGCACGTTGACCACCCCTGCCGGGATTCCCGCCTCGGCGCATTTGGCGGCAATGGCGAGCGCGGTGAACGGCGTAATCTCGGCGGGCTTGATGACGATCGTACAGCCCGACGCCAAGCTCGCGCAAAGCTTCCAGCCCACGAGCTCGGCCGGATAGTTCCACGGAGTGATGGCGCCAACCACGCCGATCGGCTCGCGTACGACGAGGCTCTGGAATCCAGGCTGCTCGTTCGGGATGATCTCGCCATGAACGCGGGTGGCTTCCTCGGCATAGAAATGACAGGCCTCGGCGAGCTTGAGGATCTCGCCTTTTGCCTCGTTGACGGGCTTTCCCTGCTCGGCCGTCATGACCCTTGCCATCGCCAGAGCATCGGCTGCGATCGCATCCCCAAGCCGATGAAGCGCGGCCGCGCGCACCTTGGGCAGCTGCCTCGCCCAGGGACGGAAAGCACGGCGTGCGGCGAGGACGGCTTCCTCGACCTCGGCTTTCGTTGCCGCGGCGATCTGGCCGATGATCTCGCCTGTCGCCGGGTTCTCGACGGGAAGACGCCCGCCCCCGCCTTTTCGGAACGCACCTTCAATGAAGAGCATGCCATCCATCTGGGAAATCAGGTCGTAGGGGGTCTGGTTTGTCATGACGTATCTTCGCCACCTCCCGCTGTGAGCTATCGCTGCCCGTGCCCAGAGTGATATAGCATCACTACATATTGGCAAGAGGAATCTTGGAGGAGAGGCTGCCAAAATGGCGAAGAGCAGAAACAGCGATTTTATACAAATAATTGATTATATTAGATTAAATTTATTTACCGGAATAGCCGAAGGAAGGGAAGAACCCGGGCCCCCTCTCAAAGCGCTTGACCAATGTCCTCCGCTATATGTAGTTTTGCTAGATATAACGAGGAAACGTTCAATGCTGCCCACTTCGCCCGAAGCCGGGAAACTCGTTGGCCGCGTATGGCGGCCAGGCAAGGGCCCTTCGATCGTCATACTGCGCGACGGTACCCTCATCGATGTGACCGAGAGCGTGGTCTCCATGGCCGATTTTCTTGATACCGATCCTGCAGGTCGCTTCGATGCTCTCACCGGCGAGGCGATCGGAGTGCCGCAGGACATGGTCCTCGATCCGACCGAGATGGGCTATCATTCGAACCGCCCTTGCCTCCTCGCCCCGGCCGACTTCCAGGCCCTGAAGGCCTGCGGGGTGACCTTCGCGCAAAGCATGGTCGAGCGCGTGATCGATGAGCGTACGTCCGGCGATCCGGGCCGCGCGGACGAACTGCGCCGGCGGATAGGAGCGGCAATCGGCGGGAGCCTGTCGAACATCGAGGCGGGTTCGGCGAAGGCCGCGGAGGTCAAGGCCGCGCTGATCGCCGAAGGGCTATGGTCGCAATATCTCGAGGTGGGCATAGGCCCGGACGCCGAAGTCTTCACCAAGTCACAGCCAATGTCGGCCGTGGGCCCGGGCGCACAGATCGGGGTGAACCGGATCTCGAGCTGGAACAACCCCGAACCCGAAATCGTGCTGGCCGTCGACAGCAAGGGCACTATCCGCGGCGCGACGCTCGGCAATGACGTGAACCTGCGCGACGTCGAGGGACGGTCTGCCCTCCTTCTCGGCAAAGCCAAGGACAACAACGCCTCCTGCGCCATCGGTCCATTCATCCGGCTGTTCGACGACAACTTCACGCTCGCCGATATCGAGACTGCGACCCTGACCATGTCGGTTGCGGGAACAGACGGCTTCCGCATGTCGGCACATTCGAACATGGCGGAAATCAGCCGCAAGCCCGCCAGTCTGGTCTCGCAGACATTGAACAAGTCCCACCAATATCCGGACGGCTTCATGCTGTTTCTGGGGACCATGTTCGCGCCCACGCAGGACCGCGCAGAAAAGGGTTCGGGCTTCACGCACGCAAAGGGCGATGTCGTGGCAATCTCGACGCCGCTTCTGGGCACGCTGCAAAACACTGTCGTCTACTCCGACGAAGCGGCACCATGGACCTTCGGCACGCGTTCGCTCATGCGCAATCTGGCAGGGCGAGGACTTCTTTGAGCTGCGGGCGAGCCAGACTGTCCGACACCCCGGGCCCTTGGAAATTCCCAGCGTGAACGAGGGCCGTCACGCCCTCTTTGCTGAATGTCAGGGCTGCCGTTCGGAGGAAACCCGTGCTGCGAGTCTGCGGGTTATAGCCATGTCGAACCGCGCTGCCCTGCTGCCTCGCACGCTGATGGCAGCAAGCCGTCACCCTGTCTGCCAAGCCGATGGAGGAACGAATGGACTATAGGGCGAAGTACGATCTGATGGGCAAGCTTGCGCTGGTCACCGGCGCAGGACAAGGGATCGGAGCCGCTATCGCCGAGGCGCTCGCGGCGACCGGAGCCGAAGTGATCTGCACCGACATCAAGCGCGAGCGGGCACAAGCCACCGCACTCGATCTGAGCTCCAGGGGCCACAAAGCACGGGCGGAGGTTCTGGATGTCACCGACAGCGCGTCGATCGACGCATTGGCGAGCGCCTTGCCCCCGCTTGACATATTGGTCTGCAACGCGGGGATCGTGACCAACACGCCCGCCGAGGACATGACCGACGCGGAATGGGACCAGGTCATTGCCGTCAACCTGACGGGCGTGTTTCGCACCTGCCGCGGGTTCGGCCGGCGGATGCTGGAAGCTGGGGCAGGCTCGATCATCAATATCGGTTCGATGTCCGGCCAGATCGTCAACATCCCGCAGCCGCAGTGTCACTACAACGCCTCAAAGGCAGGCGTGCACCACCTGACAAAATCACTGGCGGTCGAATGGGCCAAGCGCGGCGTGCGGGTGAATGCGGTCGCACCCACCTATATCGAGACACCGCTCCTGCATGGTCTCGAAAGCCAACCAGGCTTGTTGTCGCGCTGGCTGGACATGACTCCCGCCGGCCGGATGGGGCAACCGCATGAAATCGCCTCCGTCGTTCAATTCCTGGCTTCGGATGCATCGAGCTTGTTGACGGGCTCAATCATCAACGCCGATGGAGGCTATACATGCATTTGAGAACTCGTTGCCTTGGCGCTGGCCCGGATGAACCTTCCTCACGCAGCTCGATACCCTTGTCCTGCCTGCCGCCCTGCCGGCATCGGTCGAACCGCAACGGCGTGGAACCACCGGAAATCCCAAACGCGATGGCGACTATGCGCAGCGCGACGTAGACCACCTGACAACCCCTCTCCCAGGCGAACCAGCCATGCCCCCCATCGATGACCATCTGGCCATTTTCGATCCTGTCACCGATCCCGACCAGGCCGAGCGCTATCTCACCGACTGGCCGCGCGATGCGAAGGGACGGGCTCGCGCTATCCTGCGCCCACGCACCGTCGAGGAGGTTGCGCAGATTGTGCGTCTATGCGCCGCCGCCGCCATTCCCGTCGTACCCCAGGGCGGCCATACCGGGCTTGTCGCAGGTGGGGTGCCTTCGGCTGACGGCACAGAAGTGGTCGTCAGCCTGGAACGGCTGAACCATATCCGCGAAATCGACCCGGCCAACTTCTCGATGACAGTGGAGGCAGGCTGCATCCTCGCCAATCTCCATGCCGTCGCCTCCGAGCATGAGCGCCTCTTCCCCCTGGCGCTCGGCGCCCAGGGAAGTTGTCAGATCGGCGGCAATGTCGCCACCAATGCCGGCGGCCTCAATGTGCTGCGCTATGGCATGACGCGCAATCTCGTGCTCGGCATCGAGGCCGTGCTGCCGGACGGGCAGATCTGGAACGGCCTGAGGAAGCTGCACAAGAACAACACAGGCTACGACCTCAAGCAGCTTCTCATCGGTTCGGAAGGCACACTCGGCATCATCACGGCGGTGAGCCTGCGCCTCTTCCCCAAACCGACGCAAGTGGAGACGGCCTTCCTCGCGGTGGAGAACCCCGCAGCTGCCGTCGCGCTCTACGGACTTGCCCGGCGAGACCTCAGCGACCTGCTCTCGGCGTTCGAGCTCATCGGCCATGTCGGCGTGGAACTCGCGCAGGAGGCAACGCCGGATTTGCGCCATCCCCTGGAAACCAGATCCTCGCACTATGTGCTGATGGAGGCCTCGGCCAGCGGCCTGGTCGACCTCTCTGCCCTGATGCAACGCTTTCTCGAGAGCGCGATGGAAGCAGGCCATGTCCTCGACGGCACGGTTGCTGCCAACAGCGCGCAGGCCGGTGCGCTCTGGCGCATCCGCGAGGACCTGGTGGAGGGGCAGGCCCGCCGCGGCCGTCATCTGCGCACAGATGTCTCGGTGCCGATTTCGGACATCGCCGCCTTCCTCGCCAAAACGGATGCTGCGCTGGCGCAGGCCGAGCCCAACGCCATTCCCGTAGCCTATGGACATGTCGGCGATGGCAACCTCCACTACAATGTGCTCCCGCCGCCTCACATGGCAGAGGGCGACAAGCCAGCTTTTCTCAAGCGGTGCGAGCAGGTGGTCTACGCCGCCCTGCCTGAATTCGCGGGCTCGATCAGCGCCGAGCACGGGATTGGCCGCGCCAAGCTTGGCTCCTACCTCAAAGGCCTGGCACCTGAGGAGAAAGCCCTGACGGAAGGCGTTAAGCGTCTCTTTGACCCCAAGGGCATCATGAGTCCGGGACGGTTGTTTGAGGTGTGAAGAAGTCCGCTCCGTCATATGCCGCACAGGAAGTTGACTTCCGCAATTGGTTGCGCGGCATGGGTACTCTGATTTGAACCTGTAATCGCAGTCGCTTCCTTTTTCTTGCACGTTAGAGAAAAATGACCTTTCTTCGAATCACCATTTTTCTTTAACTATTTATTTTACATGACTTATTAATCGAAGAATCCATCAGAATTTCCAAAACGCCGATATAATATATTATTTTTAGGCCCGGTTCCTGCAACGCATAAAGTCGCACATCGGTTTTATTCATAAAAATCCGTGGCAATTACTGTATATTCGCGACCGAACAAGGTCGATGACCTCGTCACCAAGTCGCGCCGCTACTGCCTGAAGAACGACGCCTTCCAATCCGCCGCCTCTCTCCACGTCGCCATCAAGCACTTCATCAGCGAGCATAGCCAGCCGTCCCAGCCCTTTGTCTGGCGTTCCGATCCCGAGCGGCTCATCGCCGCCGGCAGATCGGGCGGCAAGTGCCGGAACCAATCCGGCAGATAAGAAGCCGCGCCGACATTTAACGACTTGACAAATGATCAAATCTGGAGGAGCCTAATTTTAGAGCGCTAGGCAGAGCTGCCTATTTACGCGCCACATCTGATTACATTTCCAACAGGCGAGTGCGCTCTGCACGCGTATGGTTGGTGGCACGGACGCCCACGGCAGACCAGCCGCTGGGCGTTTTTTGTTTTGGAATGGGCTTATGTCGGCAACAAGGCATCGCATCGGAGTAATGTTCTCGACGACCGGCTCCTATAGCGTGGTCGCGCGCTCCATGCTGAACGGCGCCTTGCTGGCCTTCGAGGAGATCTCCCGGTCCTTTCCGGATCTCCGGCTCGAGCCTGTCGTGGTGAACCCCGGAGGTGACCTGGCACGCTATGCCGAGCATAGCCGGCAAATGACCAGCGACGGCATACGTCATGTGATCGGGTGCTATACGTCATCGAGCCGCAAGGAAGTCATCCCCTGTTTTGAAAAATACGATGCCCTGCTGTGGTATCCCTCACACTATGAGGGGTTCGAGACCTCGAACAATGTCATCTACACGGGCGCTTCACCCAACCAGCACGTGCTTCCGCTCGTACGCTACATGCTGGCCAATATCGGCTCGAACGCCTTCTGCGTCGGATCGAACTACATCTGGGCCTGGGAAAACAACCGCATCTTTCGCGAGGCCATGACGGCACAGGGCGGCAGAGTTCTGGCGGAACGCTATGTCGCCATCGGCGACACCGAATTCGGCCAGGTCGTCGACGCGATCCTCTCGGCCCGTCCCGATTTCGTGTTCAACAACCTCATCGGTGAGAGCGCCTATGCGTTCTTCCGTGCGTTTCGATCAGCTTGCCAAGCCCGCGGCATCGATCAGGCCGCGCAGATCCCCATCGCCAGCTGCACGCTCTCCGAACCGGAACTGGAGGAGATCGGCCAAGAAATGGTCGATGGTCATCTGAGTTCGTCTGTCTATTTCTCCTCACTGGAGACTCCAGCGAACAAGGCATTCACCACGGCCTATGAGCGGTCCTTCCCAAATGGCCCGGCCACATCGGCCGATGCCGAGGCCTCCTATATCGCCGTGCAGTTGCTGGCACGCGCATTGTCGGCGGCAGGTACGGACGAGGTGTCCGCCGTCAAGAACGCCGTCGCTCGCCAGAGGTTCACAGCACCGCAAGGCGAAGTCTGGATCGATCCTCAGACATCCCATGCCTGGCTCACGCCACGCATCGGCCGCTCGAACCGGAAGGCGCGCTTTGATGTGATCGTCGAGGAGGCCGGCCCCATTCAGCCCGACCCCTACCTCGTTCAGTCCTCGCCACGATATGCCGTTGTCTCCCACACGCCAAATTTGAGGATCGCAAAGTGATGGTTGCTCGCCTCCTCCAGAACTTCAACGGCAGCAGGGCCCTGATCGTTACCGCCAACCGCACCGCGGTCGAAGCTCTCGAAACAACGCTCGCGAAATTGGGGGTGACCAGCGAGTTCCTCATCGTCGCCGATGGCCGCGTCGACTTCGACATGACAAGCTTGAAGCAGGAGCGGGATATCCTCTTCGTGGACGGCGATCTGGACGGCACTCTTCCCCTGGAGACCGAGGGTGATCCACGCCTGCCACCAGTGCCAGTCATCGGGCTGGTGGGCGTGGAGGCACCGAGCCGGCTCAAGCGTCTTGTCAATCTCGGTGCGACGGCCTTCCTGCGCAAGCCGGTGCACAGCGCAGCCATCTACACCGCACTGTTCCTGGGCGTGAATCAGTTCCTGCTGCGCAATGATATGCAGAACCGCCTCGACGACATGGAGCGACGACGGCGTGGCCGCCGCTCGGTGATCAAGGCCGTGCTGACGCTAACGACACAGACCGGCATCGATGACGATGAAGCCTACAACCGGCTGCGGCGCGAAAGCATGCGTTTGCGGGTCAGCCTGGAAGAATACTGCGAGGAGTTCCTCGGCAGATGGGCGGCAACGCCCAAAATAACGGTGCGCGAAGGGCCCTCCGGCCGGCGTGCCGAGACAAAATAAGCGTCGACAGAGGAGAACTCACATGACTGGGAAGACCAAAAGGGGGCTGCGAGCCGCAACCCTCACAGGGACACTTTTGCTCGGCATGTCCCAAGCGCTCGCAGCCGACCCGATAAAGCTCGGCGTACTGGAAGATCAATCAGGCGACTTCGCCGTCGCCACCATCGGCAAGGTTCACGCGATCCAACTGGCCACCGACGAGATCAACGCCAAGGGCGGCATCGCGGGGCGCCCGCTGGAACTGGTCGTCTACGATACGCAGTCCGACAACACCCGCTACCAGGAATTCATGCGCCGGGTGCTGCAGCGAGACAAGGTCGACGCTGTCTTTGCCGGCTTCTCGTCGGCTTCCCGCGAAGCCTATCGGCCGATCGTCGACCAACTGGACGGATTCGCCTTCTACAACAACCAGTATGAAGGCGGGGTTTGCGACGCCCATATGATCGTTACCGGGGCGGTCCCCGAGCAGCAGTTCTCCACACTCATCCCCTGGATGATGGAGAAGTACGGCAAGAAGGTCTACACCCTCGCCGCCGACTACAATTTCGGACAGATCTCCGCCGAATGGGTGCGCAACATCGTCAAGGAGAATGGCGGCGAGATGGTCGGCGAGGAGTTCATCCCGCTCGGCGTCTCGCAGTTCTCGCAGTCGATCCAGAACATCCAGAAGGTCAAGCCCGATTTCGTGGTGACACTCCTGGTCGGCACGGCCCAGGCCTCCTACTACGAGCAGGCTGCGGCAGCGAATGTCGGCTTGCCGATGGCGTCCTCGGTGAATGTCGGCCAAGGCTATGAGCACAAGCGCTTCAAGCCGCCGAGCCTGAAGGACATGTATGTCACCACCAACTACATCGAGGAGATCGACTCGCCTTCGAGCAAGGATTTCGTCGCCAAATTCAAGGCGAAGTTCCCGAGCGAACCCTATGTGAACCAGGAGGCCGAAAACTCCTACCTGGCGGTCTATCTCTACAAGCAGATGGTTGAACGGGCCAACGGCTCCACCAAGCGTGACGACTTGCGCAAGATCATTGCGCAGGGGGACGTGTGCATGGATGCGCCGGAGGGCAAGGTGTGCCTCGACCCCAAGAGCCAGCACATGTCCCACACGATCTATCTGGCGAAGGTCGGGGCGGACCATTCCATCACCTTCCCCAAGGTTTGGCAGGACATCAAGCCCTACTGGCTGGGCGATGCCGGCTGTGATCTCACCAAGAACGATCCGCAGGCGCAGTACACCCCGTCCAATCCCCCTCCGAAATCTTGAAGCAAGGCAGCAACTGTCTGGCCTGGAAGAAGCGCCGCTCCCGCAGCGGCGCCCATTCCAGGTCCCTCGCCCGCCTTGCAGGCGGCCTGGATCTCGAAATCAGGGTTGTTCCTCCCGATGGATGTCGGCACATTTGTCTTTTCCTCGCTCTACCAGTTCGGCGACGCATTCGCCTTCCTGGTTCTCTCCGCCTGCGGCCTCGCCGTCATCTTCGGCATGATGGGCGTGATCAATCTCGCCCACGGCGAATTCATCATGTGCGGCGCCTATGTCACGGTTTCCGCGGCTCATGCGGGGCTTCCCCTTCCCTTGGCCATCTGCGTGGGTACCCTGGTGTCGGCGGCCGTGGGAGCCTTGGTGGAAATCGTCATCATCCGCCATCTCTACCACCGGCCGCTCGACACCATCGTCGCGACGTGGGGCCTGAGCCTGATCGCCACGCAAGGCACGCTGATCGTGCTTGGGTCGACGATGATGGGAGTCGGGACGCCTCTCGGCAGCTTTCAGATGGCGGGCTATTCCTATTCGCTCTATCGCGTCGTGCTCTTTTTCATGGCGATCGGGGTGCTTGTCGGCCTCTATGCCCTGTTCAACTGGACACGTTTCGGGGTGATGGCCCGGGCCACGATCCAGGTACCGCACACGGCCGCCGCTCTCGGTATCGATACGCGTCTGGTCTACAGCCTGACGTTCGCTTTGGGAGCAGGCCTGGCCGGACTGGCCGGCGGGCTCTATGCGCCGACGATGACGCTGGTGCCAACCATGGGCACGACCTTCATCATGGAGGCCTTCGTCACGGTGGTCGCCGGCGGCGCTGACGTCTTTCTTGGAACGGCTCCGGCCGCGGCCATCCTTGCCATCGTCAAGTCGGGCATGACCTCCTGGCAGGGCCAGCTCTTCGGGCAAATCGGGCTGCTGATCGCCGTCATCATCGTGATCCGGGTTCTGCCCAAGGGCATTTCCGGCTTCATCCTGCGCGAACGAGCCTGAGACCGGGAGACGGGCATATGAACAGTCTCCTGCGTTTCCTGGGCTGCCTCGAAGGTCCACAGACGATGGGAAGGGGTCCGTCATTCTGGATCGGCTTCCTCATGGTGTTGGCCGCGGCATGCGCCTACCCGGCCTTCAGCGATGGCTACACGGTCGGTAACACGGTCTATTTCTTCACCTGGGCCTTCATGGCCCTCGGCCTCAGCCTCATCTGGGGCTATGGCGGTGCCTTGAGCTTCGGACAGACGGCCTTCTTCGGCATAGCCGGCTACAGTTATGGCATTCTCACCATCAATTTCGGGGCGAACTACGGCTTTACCCTGATTGCGGTCGTACTGGCAGTCGCCCTCGCGGCCTTCTTTGCTGCCTTGCTTGGCTATTTCCTCTATTTCGGCCGCATTACAGGGGTCTTCCTGGGCATCGTCACGCTTTCGGTAACGTTGGTGCTCGAGCGCTTCATGGCACAGACGGCCGGCCCGGAATGGCACATCGGCAAGGCTCGCCTCAACGGCTTCAACGGCATGAGCAACATGCCTGCTCTGACCATTCCCTGGCCTGGCGGCAATACCGTGCTGTTTCCCGACATCGGCCTCTATTATGTCGTGCTTGGCCTGCTCGTCGTGACCTATCTGAGCCTGCGCATCCTGGTGAATTCGCGCTTTGGCAACGTGCTCGTCGCGATCCGGGAGAACCCCGAACGGGCGGAAATGCTCGGCTACGACATCCGCAAGTATCAGCTGGGCGCCTTTGTGATAGGGGCTGGTCTCGCAGGGCTCTCCGGCGTCCTCTATACCAGTTGGGGTCAGTACATCACGCCATCCAGCATGGGCATGACGGCGGCTGCACTGCCCGTGATCTGGGTAGCCGTCGGCGGACGCTCCGATCTGACCGCCACTCTCGTGGGCACTCTGGTCGTGCTGTCGGCATTCCAGACTCTCACGATCTACGGCAGCCAGTACGCCCTGGTCGTCATGGGCTTGCTGCTCGTTCTCACTGTCCTGATCGCACCGCGAGGTCTCGTCCTGTCCGGCGCCGATCTGCTGGGGCGCCTCCTGCGCGGACGCAAGGAAGGAGGAGCCTGATGCCGATGCTCGAAACGCGGGCCCTCAACAAGCATTTCGGTGGCCTGCACGTCACCAACAATGTCGACCTTCGCCTGGAAACCGGCGAGGTGCATTGCCTGATCGGCCCGAACGGTGCCGGCAAGAGCACATTGTTCCGCTTGATCCTCGGCGAGCATGTCCCGAGCGATGGACACATATTGCTGGCGGGAGAGGACATCACGACCCTCAAGCCGTTCCAGCGGATCCGCCGCGGCATGAGTGTGAAATTCCAGGTGCCCGGCATCTTCAAGGCACTAAGTGTCCGCCAGAATCTCCAGATCGCCATGCAGCATCATTTCGATCCGTCCGCCCTGGCCGGTGAGATCGACCGCCTCCTGGAATTCCTTAATCTCGGCTCGGAGGCGGCCCAGGCCGCCGGCAATCTCAGCCACGGCCAGAAGCAATGGCTGGAGATCGGCATGGCCATCAGTCTCAAGCCCCGGCTCCTGCTCCTGGACGAACCGACGGCAGGCATGTCGCCGGAGGAGACCCACGCCACCGGCGAGATGGTCAAGCGCCTGAATGCCGACGGCATGACCGTTCTGGCAGTCGAACACGACATGGCTTTCGTCCGCCAGGTCGCCCACAAGGTTACCGTTCTCCATCTGGGGCAGGTCTTTGCCCAGGGCTCGATCGACGCGATTGTCGCAGATGAGCGAGTGGCGGCCATCTATCTGGGACAAGCTCATGCGTAAGGAAGTCCTGCTCTCCACTCTCGGACTTCGTGCCGGCTATGGCGGCAAGCCCGTCCTGCAGGGCCTCGATCTCGAAGTGCACGAGGGCGAGATCGTCGCCGTCATCGGCCGCAACGGCGTGGGCAAGTCCACGCTGATGAAGAGCCTGATCGGCCTGGTCCCCGTCATGGACGGCTCGATCATCTATCGCGGTACGCCCATCAACGATCTGCCTGCCCACAAAAGAGCGCGACTGGGCATCGGCTATGTGCCCCAAGGGCGGGATGTCTTTCCCCGCCTGACGGTCGCCGAGAACATGGCGGTGGGTGCGATGCGCAAACCAGCCAACGCCGGCAGCGGGCGCGCGCTCGACTATTTCCCGATCCTGCGCGAGCGCTGGAGCCAGCGTGCAGGGACCATGTCGGGAGGGCAGCAACAGCAATTGGCCATCGGCCGCGTGCTGATAGCGGAACCTTCCCTGATCCTCCTGGACGAACCCTCCGAGGGCATCCAGCCCAACATCGTCCAGGACATCGCCAGCATCATGGTCGAGCTCAACCGGGCGACCGGCGTCACCATCGTCCTGGTCGAGCAGAACATCGACATGATCCGGGCCATGGCACAGCGCTGCTACGTCATGGACAAGGGCCGCATCGTCGCGGCGCTCGATCGGGAATCCCTCGCGGACGGCGAGGCCATGCGCCGCCATCTCGCCGTGTGATCCACACCTCGAAAAGGAGAAGACTATGTCATCGACCCAGACGCCGTGGCTCGACCAATCCATCATGGCGCGCAAGGGCGTCGCCAAAGGCAAGACGGGAGCGTCCCACACCATCACCGAAGCCGACCAGGGCAAATACCATTACGTCTACGGTCCCTATGTCGATCCCGTGCTCTCGGTTGATCCCGGCGCCGTCATTTCCGCGGAGACACACGACGCCTTCGAGGGACGTATCCGGCATGAGACCGACAAACCCACGCAGATCCTCAATTTTCCCTATCTGAATCCGCAGAATGGGCCGATCTTCGTGAATGGCGCGGAAAAGGGCGATACGCTCGCCGTCTACATCAAGAGCATCGTGCCGCGAGGTCCCCAGCCATGCGGTACGACGCTGATCATGCCCGAATTCGGCGGGCTGGTGGGGACGGCCGACACCGCGCTGCTCAACCCGCCCCTGCCCGAGCGCGTCAAGAAACTCCACATCGATGCCGAGACGGGCACGAAGTGGAACGACAAGATCACCCTGCCCTATGAACCTTTCATCGGCACGATCGGCACATCACCGGAGATCGAGGCGATATCGGCCCTGCAACCCGATTATTACGGTGGCAACATGGATCTGCCCGATGTCGGCGTAGATGCGGTGATCTATCTGCCCGTCAACACAAAGGGCGCCCTTCTCTATCTCGGCGACTGCCACGCCGCGCAAGGTGATGGCGAGCTCTGCGGTGTCGCGATCGAGCATCCGACCGTCACCACCGTGCAGGTCGACCTGATCAAGAACTGGACCATCAAGTGGCCGCGCCTCGAGACCAGGGATTTCATCATGACCATCGGCTCCTCGCGGCCAATGGAAGATGCCGCGCGCATCGCCTATCGCGAGCTGGTTCGCTGGATGGCGACCGACTACGGCTTCGAAGACATCGATGCCTATATGCTGCTGACCCAAGCTGGGCGCGTTCGTCTCGGCAACATGGTCGATCCCAAATATACGCTGGGCGCTTCCATCAAGAAGTCCTTCCTGGGCTGACGCCCTCCCCATCCTGCCAGATCCCAACCGGTTGCGCGGCGCGTATCCGCGCGCCGGACGCCATAGTCCTGCCCGAAGGTGCCAGATGCCCATCCTCCACAAGGTTGCCACCGTCCAGTTCGAGCCGACGATGTTCGAGAAGGAGCGCAATATCGCTGGCCTGATTGCCCTGGTGACCGAGGCGGCCGAGGCAGGGGCCCGCCTGATCGTCACGCCGGAAATGGGGACTACCGGATATTGCTGGTTCGACCGGGCCGAGGCCGCCCCCTTCGTCGAAACCATTCCCGGCGCCACCACCGCGCGTTTCGAGGCCATCGCCCAGGCCCATGACTGCTACATCGTGATCGGCATGCCCGAAATCGAGCCTTCGAACGGGCTCTACTACAACGCTGCGGTGCTGATCGGACCGGACGGTGTGATCGGCAAGCACCGCAAGACGCATCCCTACATCGCGGAACCCAAATGGTCCGCGCCCGGCGATCTTGGGCACCAGGTCTTCGAAACGCCGATCGGACGCATCGCACTCCTGATCTGCATGGATATCCATTTCATCGAGACCGCGCGCATCGTCGCACTGAAGGGAGCCGACGTCATCTGTCACGTCTCCAACTGGCTGGCCGAGCGCACACCGGCACCTTACTGGATCAGCCGCGCCTTCGAGAACGGATGCTATCTGATCGAGTCGAACCGCTGGGGACTGGAGCGCACCGTCCAGTTCAGCGGAGGGAGTTGCGTGATCGGGCCTGACGGCTCGATAGCCGCAATCATCGATGCGGGCGACGGCATTGCCTACGCAACGATCGACCTCGAACTGGCGCGCGACCACGACGTGCTGGGGCGGAAAGTGCTCGAACAGCGCCGACCCGAATTCTACAAGGAACTGCCAACCACCACCTATGCCTGGAACCCGCTGGATTTCTTCGGCCTCTATGGCCATCGTCCTCTCCCGCCTGGCCGCAAATCCCGTGTTGCAGTCGCGCAATTCGCTCCCTCCGACGATGTGGGAGATAATCTGGCACGCATCGAGGAGATGGTCGTCGCCGCCAGACACGATCGCGATGCAGACCTCATCGTTTTTCCCGAGCGCTCGATCACCGGACTGGGGCACGGCCTCGCCGAGAGCGTCTCCGGGCCTGCCGTGGAGCGTCTGCTCTCGATAGCGGCACGGGAGAACATCTACATCGTAGCGGGTATGGCAGAGAGGGCAGGCGGGCGCATCCACAACGCGGCGGTGCTCGCCGGTCCCGAAGGGCTCATCGGCAGCTATCGCCAGATCCATCTGACATCCGAGGACCATGGCTGGGCAACGTCAGGGGAGGACTGGCGGGTCTTTGACACGCGGCTGGGACGGCTGGGCCTTCTGATCGGCCATGACGCGATGTTCCCCGAGGCAGCGCGCATTCTGTCACTGCGCGGCTGTGATCTGATCGCATGTCCAGCTGCAATGCGGGAGCGCTTCTACGCCGGTCACCCTGGTTCGGCGATACGTCAGAGCTATCCGATCCCAACAGGGGCAGACCCCAGCCACTGGCATCATTTCCGGGTGCGGGCCGGTGAGAACAATGTCTTCTTCGCCTTTGCCAACATTGCCGATGAACTCAACGGCTTCCCCGGCAGAAGTGGCGTATTTGGTCCCGACACATTCGAATTCCCCCGACGCGAAGCGAATGCGGGGCCCGGCACTTCGCTCGTCTGCGCAGATATCGACACCAGCAATCTAGACAGCTGTTACCCGACCAATGTGGTACGACGTAAGGATATGATGGCAATGCGTCTCCCCCATCATTATCTCGATCTCGTATAGCGCCTGGACAATTTCCAGCATGTACACCGGAATGTAGACGGCGCTATTCGCAGCGTGCCCCAAAACTGCAACTGTCGCAGCCGAAAGCCAATCGGTCAGCCAAATCGACGGCGTTTCTCCATTGGATGGAATGCTAGAAGAAAGCTGCGGCAGTTTGCGGCGATCCCTCGAGCGCGTGAGCCATGAACTCCAATCCAGCGCGCAGCCGCTCGCGGCCTATCGGTCCGCCCAGACCGACGCGCACGATCTCGCTTGGCTCACCTGCGACGGTGAAGACATCGCTCACGACCACGCCGATACCGGTGCGGCGGACATAGCTGGCAAAAGCCGATCGCGTCCAGCCATTGCCCAGCGGCAACCAGATGTTGAAGCTCAGGGGATCGGAGAGATAAGTGCCCGGTTCGAAGAATTGCGATGCCAGCCTCTCGCGAGCGGCGGCTTCCGCGCGGATGAAGCGCAGGATAGTGTCGGCCGTGCCATCCTCGATCCAGCGCGTAGCCACGGCGACCGTCACCGGCGAGGCCATGACGGAGAGGGCTCGCAGTGCCGCGCTGAAGGACCAGCCGGCGCGCGCATCGGGCGCCACCACATAAGCAAGGCGCAGACCTGCACCGATGCATTTGGCCAGTCCCGCTATGTGCCAGCAGATGTCCGGCGCAATCGCGGCCAAGGGCGGCGGCCCGTGGGTTGGAATGAAGCCATAGGCATCGTCTTCGACGATCGGCAACCGATGCCGGCGCGCCACCGCGCAAATCTCGGAACGCCGCCTTTCGGGAATGGTAATCGTCGTGGGATTCTGCAATGTCGGATTGAGATAGAGCGCCTTGGGGCGATGACGCTGTACGGCCTCCTCGAGAGCCTCGGGCAGGATGCCGTCTCCATCGGTTTCGAGGCCGACGAGATTGAGGCCAAGCTGTGCGGTGATGGAGCGCACGCCAGGATAGGTGATCGCCTCGGACAGTACCGTATCTCCCGTTCTCGCGAGCAGGCTGAAGATGCCGACGAGGGCGGCATGTGCACCTGGCGTAACGAAGATTCGCTCTTGGGCAGGTACCAGGGCACGACGGCCGAGCCAGGCGGACGCCGCATCCTTGTCCATCGGCGCGCCCCCGAACCCCTGATAGCGCAGCAACGGCAACAGATCCCGGGCGACGCTGACGAAGCCATCCTGCATGCGGGCGACGAGTTCGGGATCGTCGGGCTCGGGCGGCATGTTCATCGAGAAATCGGCAAGCTGCTGGCGCCGCGGATCGCCATCGTCCCGCAGGGTGGCATTGCTGCGCACGAAGCTTCCGCGCCCGACGATCGACTCGATCAGCCCGCGTTTGCCTGCCTCGACATAGCCGCGCGCTACGGTGGTAAAGTCAATATCCAATGCTGCGGCGAGCTTGCGCTGCGGCGGGAGCCGCGCGCCCACCGCGAGGATTCCCTGTGCGATGTCCTGCGCGATGGCGTCGGCAATCGCAAGATAGAGCGGGCCGTCGCCGCGAACCAGGTCGGGTCGCCAATCCTTCATGCAAGTCTCCAGTCGCCTGACAAATTGACTGTATATTGAAGGCCTTCTTACCTGTCATCTGTCAATTTAGAAAAAATTGACTGCATCTTAGCAGGAAAGGCTCCTGTTGGAATCCGAGGCATTTTGAACCGAATACACGCACAGATTTCAGCTTCATTCAGCCATATCAAGAGAAAATTGATAGGAAAATTGAATGCATTTTACTGCCTTTCTGCAAATAATTGACTGTTTCAATGTTGGCACGATGATTGCCTTGCAGGGAGAGCGACCGCCGAGGGGCGCGTCCTGCCCATAGAGGAGTTCAGCATGCCAGCCGTCACCAAGCCCGCGCACCAGAAGGGCGATTATTTCGTCGACTACGAGCAGAAGCTTTTCGAAGACGTCAAAGCCGGACCGGGCGAGAAGGCCCTCGTGACCTTCCACACCGTGGCCTTCGAAGGCTCCATCGGCTTCGTCAACCTGCTGCAGGCCACGCGCCTCAAGCGCAAGGGCTTTGATACCTCCGTCCTCCTCTATGGGCCCGGCGTGACGCTGGGCGTCCAGCGTGGCTTTCCCAAGCTCGGGGACGAGGCTTTTCCGGGGCATCTCAACTTCAACAACCAGATCGAGAAGTTCCTGGCCGAGGGCGGCAAGGCCTATGCCTGCCGCTTTGCCCTGCAGGCCCTCTATGGCCATGGCGAACCCTCCCTCATTCCCGGCATCCAGCCGATCAGCCCGCTCGACGTGCTCGACCTCATCCTGCTCCACCGCAAGGACAACGCCTTCATCCTCGACACCTGGACGTTGTGAGGCACCGCGCCGGCGGGCCCGCCCCGCCGCCCGACCAATCGAGCGGAGGATCAGGAATGACCGCAAAGACATCGATAAGGGCGGCTGCCGTGCAGATCGCGCCTGACCTCGCCTCGCGAGAAGGCACCATCGCGAAGGTACTGAACGCCATCGCGGAGGCGGCCGGCAAGGGCGCGGAACTCGTGGTATTTCCCGAGACCTTCGTGCCCTGGTATCCCTATTTCTCCTTCGTGCTCCCCCCTGTGCTCACCGGCAAGGAGCATTTGCGCCTCTATGAGCACGCCGTCACCGTCCCCAGCCCGGCCACCGACGCCGTGGCGGCCTCTGCCCGGCAGCACGGCGTCGTCGTGGTCCTCGGCATCAACGAGCGCGATCACGGCTCGCTCTACAACACCCAGCTCGTCTTCGATGCCGACGGCACCCTGCGCCTCAAGCGGCGCAAGATCACGCCGACCTTCCACGAGCGCATGATCTGGGGCCAGGGCGACGGATCGGGCCTGGCGGTGGTCGACACTGCTGCCGGGCGCATCGGCGCCCTCGCCTGCTGGGAACATTACAATCCCCTCGCCCGCTACGCCCTGATGGCCCAGCATGAGGAAATCCATATCGCGCAGTTTCCCGGCTCGCTGGTGGGACCGATCTTCGCCGAGCAGATCGAAGTCACCATCCGCCACCACGCGCTTGAAAGCGGCTGCTTCGTCGTCAATGCCACCGGCTGGCTGACGCAGGCCCAGATCGCCTCGATCACGCCGGACGAGGGCCTGCAGCGCGGCCTCACCGGCGGCTGCATGACGGCGATCGTCTCGCCCGAGGGCCGGCATGTCGTGCCGCCCCTTACCGAGGGCGAGGGCATTCTCCTGGCCGACCTCGACATGAGCCTGATCCTCAAGCGCAAGCGAATGATGGACTCGGTCGGCCACTATGCGCGCCCCGAGCTCCTGCACCTGGTGCTCGACGGCCGCGCCGCCAGCCCCCTCGAATTCGCCGCCCCCCTTGCCGAACAACCCAATCCGAGGAGCCTGTCCGATGGAGAACCGAGCAACCCTGCCGGCGACGCAGCTGATCAACGAATTGCAGTCCTTCGGAGCGCGGCTGGTTGACCCGAAGGCCGGACATGAAAGCCGCAGGGGCGGCGCCGGACCATCCGACCACAAGGCCATGACCATCGACGGCATGACCGTGATGGTACCCGTCCACACCGCTCCGGCCTTCGAAAGCCCTTATCTCGTGGAAAAGCCCGATGCCTTGGGCCGAAGCCGCATCAGCCGGGAGGGTCGGCCTGTCGGGCAGGTCACCTTCCCGCTGCGGCCGCGCTTCTATGACCTGACCACGGCCGACGGTATCCCCTATTCCAAGATCGCGGTACTCCACGGCCGAGATGTGCTGGCTACGACCGTGCTGCAGACCTGCATTCGCTATCAGAGCCGCACCAAGACCTGCCAATTCTGCGCCATCGGCCAGTCCCTCGCCGCCGGTCGCACCATCGCGCATAAGACGCCGGCCCAGCTGGCGGAAGTGGCGAAGGCAGCCGTCGAACTCGACGGTGTCAGGCATATGGTAATGACGACGGGCACTCCGCGCGGTGAGGACCGCGGTGCTGCAGTCCTCGCCGACAGCGCGCGAGCGATCAAGGCTGCCGTCGACCTCGCGATACAGGCCCAGTGCGAACCACCGGAGGACGACGCCTGGCTCGCCCGGCTGCGCGAAGCGGGTGTCGACGCGCTCGGCATGCACCTTGAAGCGGTCACCCCGGAAGTCCGCGCGCGCATCATGCCCGGCAAGGCGCAGGTATCGATCGATAAATACATGTCGTCCTTCGCCGCCGCCGTGCCGGTCTTCGGCCGTGGCCAGGTCTCGACCTATATCCTGGCCGGGCTCGGCGACACGCCGGAGGCTGTCCTCTCGACCTGCGAGAAGCTGGTGGCGATCGGCGTCTATCCTTTCGTGGTGCCCTTCGTGCCGATTTCCGGCACCCCGCTCGAAAGCCACCCCACGCCGCCGCCCGCCTTCATGCACGCTATCCTCGCCCCCCTGTCGGCGATGCTCGTGAAGGCCGGCCTGAAAGCCGCCGACATCAAGGCCGGCTGCGGGCGCTGTGGCGCCTGCTCGGCGCTCTCCGCCTATGAGAAGGGATTGGCGAAATGATCTTCGAGCCATTCAAGCCGTTCGTCGCCAGCGAGTTCCAGGTCAAGTTCGCCACGCAGGACTGGGAACGTGTGGGGGCCAAGGCGCTGCGGCGCGCCGTCTTTTGCGAGGAACAGGGCCTGTTCGGGGAGGATGACACCGACGCCGTCGACGCATGTGCCATTCCCATCGTGGCACTCTCGATGCTGGCAGTCACCGCCGACCGGGTCGTCGGCACGGTCCGCATCCACGAGGAGACGGACGGTGTCTGGTGGGGCTCACGCCTTGCCGTCGCTGCCGACTATCGCAAGGTCGGTGCCCTTGGTGCCTCTCTCATCCGCCTCGCGGTCTCATCAGCCCATGCGAGAGGGTGCCGGCGCTTTCTTGCCCGTGTGCAGGAGCAGAATGTGCTGTTCTTTCGCCGGCTGCATTGGCGCAGCATCGAGGAGATCGAACTCCTGGGTCGCCGGCATCATCTGATGATGGCCGACCTCGATCACTATCGCCCCTTCGAAAACGCCGAGCAGGGCTTTCGCGCCCTTGCCCGCAAGGCTGCTTGAGGAGGTAGCGATGACGATCGATCTCGCCGACCTTGCAGCATCCCTTCGCGACAACAAGGGGATCAACAGCAAGCAGAATATCGCCGCGGTGGCGGCCAGCCTTGGCCTCTCTGCCGACATGCCCGTCCCCGTCGGCGACGATTGTGCCGTCATAGCTGCCGAAGACGGCCATCTCCTCTTTGCCATAGAAGGTTTCATGAACGAATTCGTCGCGCGCGACCCCTGGTTCGCCGGCTGGTGTGGGGTGATGGTCAACGTCTCCGACGTGGCTGCCATGGGGGGACGCCCTATCGCCGTGGTCGATGCCGTGTGGGCCGACGGAGAGGAAGGCGCGGCTCCGGTCCTGGCTGGTCTGAGGGCAGCGGCGCGGGCCTATGGCGTGCCGATCGTCGGCGGCCATACCAATGTGAGGACGGACCGCGGGCAGCTTTCCGTCGCCATACTCGGACGCGCCGACAAGCTCCTGACGAGCTTCGGCGCGCGGCTGGGCGACATGCTCATTGTCGCCATCGACTTGAGGGGACGCTATCGCGAGCCCTTCTCCAACTGGGAAGCGGCGACGGATGCGCCGCCCGCTCGGCTACGAACTGACCTTGAAATCCTGCCAGCCCTCGCCGAAGCCGGTCTTGCCCATGCGGCCAAGGACATCAGCCAGGGCGGCATCGTGGGTACCACGATCATGCTAGCCGAATGTTCGGGTGTGGGCATCGATATCGATCTCGGCGCGGTCCCCATGCCGCCCGATGTCCCGATGGAACGTTGGCTTACCACCTTTCCGAGCTTCGGCTATCTGATCGCCACCAGGCCGGCGGATGCGCAAGCCGTCGTCGACCGCTTCGCCGAGCGCGACATTGCTGCAGCTGCAGTCGGATGTTTCGACGGCTCTCGCGAAGTTGCTATCTCGCTGGAGGGTCGCCGCGAAGTCATCCGCAACCATGCAGCCCATCCGCTGCTCGGCCTGCCACGACAGGAGGCTGCGGCGTGAGCATCCCTGGTCCGCTCCGCATCGCGATTCTCACCCACTCGACCAATCCGCGCGGAGGAGTCGTGCACGCCCTGGCTCTGGGAGAAGCCCTGACGGCCCTCGGTCATGAGGCGGTCGTACATGCGCCGGACGCGAGGGCAGCGGGCTTCTTCCGGAAGGCGCAGTGCGAAACCGCCTGTGTCCCCGCCTCCCCCTTCGAGGGGGATACCTTCGGAATGGTGGAAACACGCATTGCCGACTATCTGCGTTATTTCAGCGACCATGCCCACCGACGCTTCGATGTGTTCCATGCGCATGACGGCATTTCGGGCAACGCCTTGGCGACGCTGCGCAAGGAACGTCTGATCAACTCTTTCGCCCGCACCGTGCACCATGTCGACAGGTTCGAGGATCCCCGCGTCGCAGCGCTGCAGGCCCGCTCCATCCATGGCGCAGACCGCCATTTCGTCGTCAGCGAGCATTGGCGCCGCAAGCTCGACCGCGACATGGGGATCGCCGCGACAATGGTCGGCAATGGCGTCAATGCCGCCTTCTTCCAGCCTGAGAGGGACGGCTCGGAATCAGGCCTGGTGCGTCGCCTCGGACTTGGACGAGGCCCCGTCTTCCTGAGCGTCGGCGGGGTGGAGGAACGCAAGAACACACTCCGCATCCTGCAGGCATTCAGCCAAGCACAGACCGTCTTGCCGGGTTCCCAGCTCGTGCTGGCGGGCGGTGCCTCGGTTCTCGACCATGCCGCCTATCAGGCCGAATTCAGGTTGGCCCTCGGCCAGTCCCGCCTGCTGCCAGGCTCCGTCGTGCTGGCGGGACCGATACCCCAGGCGGAGATGGCTGCCCTCTACAGGATCTCCTCGGCCCTGGCTTTTCCCTCCCTCAAGGAAGGATTCGGCCTTGCCGTCATCGAGGCCATGGCATGCGGGATCCCGGTCATCACCTCGCACATCGCGCCCTTCACCGACTACCTCGCCGATGACGACGTGATCTGGTGCGATCCCCTGTCAACGGGCTCGATCGCGGACGCGATGGTCGCGGCCATGCGTTCTCCTCAACGCGAAAGGCTGGTCCAGCGTGGCCTGGCGATCGCCGCGCGGCACAACTGGGCCGATACCGCACGCGCCCACCTACCCGCCTATCGAACCCTTGGAGCCCGCCAGCATGCCTGAGATGCGCTTTGTCATACGTTGGCCTGATGGCGAGGAGGCGAGTTGCTACTCCCCCTCCCTCGTCATCAAGGACTATTTCGCGCCAGGTGGCTCCTATCCGCTCACCGACTTTCTCGAACGCTGCCGCACCGCCCTCAACGTCGCCAGCGGCCGTGTGGAAGCCCGATACGGCGTGCCCTGCGCCCGAGCGCTCGGGCAGTTGCACGACATCGAGGTCCGCGCCCGCCGCTTCGCCGACAACCCCGCCCCCTTCGTCACCTGCATCACCTTTATCGAATGAAGGAGCTGCCCATGCGTGCCCCTCTTCCCATCCATCACAGCGTCGTCGTGATCGGCGGCGGGCAGGCTGGCCTGTCTGCGAGCTATCATCTCAAGCGGCATGGCATCGACCATGTCGTCTTCGAGAAGAACCGCATTGCCCACACCTGGCGCAGCCAGCGCTGGGATGCCTTCTGTCTGGTGACCCCGAACTGGCAATGCCAGCTGCCGGACTTTCCCTATGCTGGTTCAGAGCCGCACGGTTTCATGCCGCGCGAAGAGATCGTCGCCTATGTCGAGACCTTTGCACGGCGGACCGGTGTGCCGGTCCGGGAAGGCGTCGCCGTCACGCGCGTGGCCCGGAGAGACGAAGGGTTCCTGGTCGAGACGAGCGAGGGCCATGTCACCGCGGACGCCGTCATCCTCGCCGTCAGCGCCTACCACATTCCCAAAATCCCGGCCATGGCCGCCGGCGTCCCCAAGGGGATCGTCCAGATTCACTCCTCTGCCTACAAGAACCCCGACCAGTTGCCGTCCGGCAAGATCCTGGTCGTCGGTTCCGGCCAATCAGGTTGTCAGATCGCGGAGGATCTCCATCTGGCGGGCCGCACCGTGCATCTCGTCGTCGGCAGCGCACCGCGCTGCCCTCGCTTCTATCGCGGGCGCGATGCGGTGGACTGGCTCGATGACCTCGGCCAGTACGAGATGACGGTCGAAGACCATCCGCTCGGAGAGAAAGTCCGAGGCAATGCCAACCATTACCTCACCGGACGAGGCGGCGGCCGCGACATCGACCTGCGCCGCTTTGCGAACGAAGGCATGGTCCTGCATGGCCGTCTCACCGGCATCGAGAACGGGCGGTTGGCACTCGCCGACGACCTCGCCCGCAACCTCGATGCCGCCGATGCGGTCTATAACGGCATCTGCGCGCTGATCGACCGACACATCGCCGAGAAGGCCATCATTGCGCCGGAAGGGGCGCATTACAGCCCCGTCTGGCAACCCGGCGAGCCGGTACGCAGCCTCGACCTGGAAGCCGCCGGCATTACCGGCATCATATGGAGCACCGGCTTCCGTTCGGATTGGTCGTGGGTGGACCTGCCCTTCCTCGACGAGACCGGCTATCCCGCGCACCGGCGCGGCGTGACGGATGTGCAAGGCCTTTACGTGATCGGCATGCCCTGGCTCTGGACCTGGGGTTCGGGGCGCTTCCTGAGCGTCGGCCGGGACGCCGGCTTCGTAGTCGATCATCTCGCGGCGCTACGGGCGAACGAGATGGGCTCGACGCCTGCCCGAATGGCCGTCTGAAGGTACTTCCCCATGAACGCTCCGATTCTGATCGACCGACCGCTCGCACACGAACCGCAAAAGGCGCAGGCCGGCCTTGGCCCGGTGCTCCTCGGCATGCCGCATCTGGCCTTGAACGGCCTGTCGGAGACCTGGCTGCTCAAGGAACTGGGGCATCGGCACTGGCTGATGCTGGCGCAGATGGTCGGCCGGCCGGTACCCGACTTCAGGGACGCAGCCGGTGCACCCGTCTATGCCGCCTTTCGTTCGGTGGAAGTCTGCGAGGCGGCCTTCGAAAAGGCTCGGGAGAATGATGTCCTGCATATCCGCAGCGCGCTGTCGCGGATCTCGCGCACGCAGATGCGCAGCTGCCATGAACTGGCGATCGATGGCGCTTCCATCGGCTCGGTCATCCTGACCTCGGTCTTCGTGCATCGAAAGGCGGGGGCCTCCAACCATTCGATTGCCCGCATTGAGGTTGCAGGCCTGCCCCCATTTGCTGCCGTAACGCCGCCCCAACTTGCGCCGCGCATGCCCGACCATGACCCTCGGATAACCTTCGAGTGCTTGGAGTTCACGCCGTGCCCGAGCCAAGATTTCAACGGAGCCGGCTTTCTGTATTTCACGAGCTTTCTGGCCTTCGCCGACAGGACGGAGTGGGCCCTCACGCCGCCGCCAACACGGATCTGCAACGTTGCGCGACGCGACATCACCTACTTCGCGAACCTCGATCCGGGCGAGGCGATCACGGTCCACCTCGGCACCTTGCATGTCCGGCGTGACCTGCGACTTCTTTGCTGCCGCATCAATCGAAGCAATGACGGCACTCCGCTGGCGGATATCCGTACTTTAAAACGCCTTTGAAGGAGACGCCGCTTTGGCGACAGAAGACTTGGTGGATCAATTCCCATGACGAAAGCGTGCCGCGGGATGGCCGGCGGGCAGCCGTGGGCGACCACCCAATTTCTCAGGTAGCGTAGCGGTGCGATAGTCGCGCCACGCCACTTGTCGCGATGAAGGCCATCCGCCCGGCCGCGTCACTGTAAGCCGGCGGCACCCCACCGGCGATGAGTTGGCCAGGCGGCCCCTGTTATCGGCCTCAGGCTCCTGCCGATCATGGGTACCGTGCAGGAGAGCCGAGGGGAGTCTCACACGAAAGGCCGGCGGGCTACGCAGTTCCCGCCTTTTCCAGGAGGTGAAGCAGGTCCGGATGATGTTTGGCGGCAACATCCGGATGGGAACGCAGGCGGCTCTTGAGATGGTTGATGCCCACCTCCCGGAAGATCGGGTTGAGTGGATCGACCGTTACGCCCCGCTCGCTGCCCCGAAGCTGATCCGGCAACGGGATAACCGGTATCTTGGCGTGATAGCGGGCACCGAGGAAGAAGGCGACCGAAAAGCGTTCCGTGCCGCGCGGCGGCGTGACGACGTCGTGAACGTCGGCGCGCACGAAGCCGTTCGTCGCCATTTCCAGGAGCTCGCCGCTGTTGATGACGAAGGTGCCGGGTACGGGCGGCGCATCGATCCAGACGCCTTCTTCGGTGCGAATACGCAGGCCCGGCGTCGTATCCTGCAGCAGGACGGTGACGAAGCCGCCATCCTTGTGCGCACCGCCCCCTGGTCGCTGCCGGCGGCATCGCGGCCGGGGTAGCGGATCTGGGCGCGCTGCCCTATCTAGCTCGGGTCCATGATCGCTTAGCCAAACATCGCCGCCAGGAAGTAGACCAGAGCCGAAATGATCGCCGCGGCGGGAAGCGTCACGACCCAGGCGACGACAATATTGCTGGCCAGCCCCCATCGAACGGCCGAGACACGACGAGCCGCGCCAACACCGACAATGGCACCCGTGATCGTATGCGTGGTCGAGACCGGAATGCCCAGCCAGGTCGCACCGAAAAGGGTCAAAGCACCGCCGGTTTCCGCGCAGAAACCCTGCATCGGATTGAGCCGCGTGATCTTCGATCCCATCGTATGCACGATCCGCCAGCCGCCGGCGAGCGTACCGAGGGCCATTGCCGCCTGACAGGACAATACGACCCAGAACGGCACGTAGAAACTCGAACCGAGATAGCCTTGTGAAAACAGCAGCACCGCGATGATGCCCATCGTCTTCTGCGCATCATTGCCACCGTGCCCCAGCGAATAGAGCGAAGCGGAGACGAATTGCAGAATACGGAAGGTACGGTCGACGGCGAAAGGCGTTTGCCGAACGAAGATCCAGGACACCGCCAGAATCAGCACCAAAGCGAGAAAAAAGCCGATCGCCGGCGACAGGAAGATCGCCGAGACCGTTTTCGCAAGGCCTGAGAGCACGACGGCACTTCCGCCCGTCTTGGCGAGACCTGCCCCCACAAGCCCACCAACGAGTGCGTGCGAGGAACTCGACGGAATGCCGAGCAGCCAAGTGAGCACGTTCCACACAATCGCGCCCATGAGAGCGGCAAAGATCACCGCCGGCGTCACGATGCCGGGATCGATGATGCCGGTACCAAGCGTCTCGGCCACGTGCAGGCCGAAGAAAAGGAAGGCGATGAAATTGAAGAATGCCGCCCAGAACACGGCATAATGCGGCCTGAGCACGCGTGTCGAAACGATGGTGGCGATCGAATTGGCCGCATCGTGCAGGCCGTTGAGAAAATCGAAAATGAGCCCGACGGTGATGAGACCGACCAGGAGCGGCAAGGCGAGAGCTGTTTCCATCAGACGTTCTCGATGACGATGCCGCTGATCTCGTTGGCGACGTCTTCGAAGCGGTCGACGACCTTCTCCAGTTCGCCATAGATTTCGCTGCCGATGAGATAGGCCATGGCATTGCTGGTGCCGTTGATGCGGAAAAGGTTCTTCAGCCCCTCTTCGTAAAGCTCGTCCGATTTGTCCTCGACCCGCGTGACCTCTTCGGCGAGGGCGCTGAGCCTTGCCGAATTCGGCCCGATCTGCGTGAGCAGCGGTATCGCTTCGGCGACCAGATGCGCAGCCTCGGCGATCAGCACACCCATTTCCCGCATGCCAGGCTCGAATACGTGCTGTTCGAAGCGCCGAATGGTCTTCACCGTCTTGTTGAGCATATCGATCGCATCATCCATGGACTGGATCAGATCTTTGATGTCGCCGCGATCGAACGGCGTTATGAAGCTGCGGCGGGTTGCAAGCAGCACCTCGCGGGTGATCTCGTCTGCCTCGTCTTCGAGCTCCACGATGCGGCTGCAGTGCTTTTCGATATCGCCCTCGCCCGCCAGCATCGCCTTCATCGCCTCTGCTGCGCCGACGACCGTCTTCGAATGGCGCTCGAACAGGTGAAAGAACTTGTCCTCACGCGGCAGGAGCTTCTTGAACCAGCTGAGCATGCATCGAATCCGGCTGTAGAATTGTCACATAGCGGTCATAGATGAAAACCGTTGCGCGTAAAGGTCCGGTCGAAAAAGAGAACAGCATTCAGGATCTGCAATGGACCATTCGGCGATCAATGTCCTCGACGCCGGGCGAACGCGACAGCCGCGTCTCGGGCGGCATCGCTCCCGAGACCTTGGGCAGCGAAACCGGCCACCGCTGGCGAACGGCCGTGGCCGGCGATAGGCGGCGGCATCTCAATCTTTCGACACTGCCGCCGGCAGGCGTACGATCATGACAGTGCCGCCCTTTGGATTGTCGCCGGGCTCGACGACCCCGTGATGCTCGTCAACGATCCGCCGAACGATGGCGAGTCCGAGCCCAGTACCTCCGCGTCGTCGCGTAAAGAATGGATCGAACAGATGCGGCAAATCCTCAGCCGCAAGCCCGGGGCCTGAATCGGCGACGCAATACTCGATCCATCGGCTTCCCCCTTCATCCACCGTCGCCCGCGTGGTGACGATCACCTCCGATCCCCTAGGCGCATGCTGCAGCGCATTTTCGATCAGATTGACGTGCACCTGCACCAGGCGGTCGTAGTTCATCATCACCAGGGCGTCTTCCGATACCCGATTGACGAGAGTGACACCCACGGCCTCGGCAGCCGCCCGGCAGGAGCGGAGGGCCTCCACGAGTCCCTTGGCCACCGATTCAACCGCGCGATCATCCGGTGATGTGCGGCCATATTCGAGCAAGGCGGACATTAGTTTGTTCAGCCGGTTCACCTCGCGACGCAGCACGCCGCTGAAGCGCGGATTGATCTGGCCGAGTTTTGCATTCGCTTCGATCGCATCAAGGGTGGAGGAAATCCCGAACAGGGGATTGCGCACCTCATGCGCGACGCCGGCCACCAACTGCCCCATAGTCGCCAGAGTTTCGCTGCGCCGCAGTTTCGCCTGCAACGCTTCCCGTTCCCGTTCGGCTTGCTTACGGTCGGCAATCTCCTGGCGCAGGTCTCCCACGCTCTGCTGCAACTCTCGCTCATTCGCCTCCAGCAGATCCCGCGAAACCGTGGTCTCCTGCAACCGTTCGGTCATGAGATTGAATTGTTCGGCAAGCCTGCCGAATTCGTCGCGGCCACGGATGTCGATACGATGATCGAGATCGCCCGCCCTGATCGCTTTGGTGCCGTCGGCAAGCCTCTTCAGGGGTCGATTGGTCGCGAGGGCGAGCCATATTCCAACGGCCAGCGCCACCAGGAAATAGGCAGGAATGAGGTATCGGAGCGTCGCCTTCACATGTTCGATGGCGGTGTCCGCCTTGTCCTGGGGCTCCGACAGATTGCTTGTCAGCATCGGCTGGATCTGATCGTCAAAAATGTCGTCTATTTGTTCGGCGAGTTGGGCGAACCGTCGCGCATCCGCGCTGATCCGGGTCTCGCCGGCGATCAGCGCCCTGGTGTTGGCGAATACCTTTAGATGCCGCCCGCGCAATCCTTCGTGGAGTTGCCGGTCCCGGTCCACCGAGATCAATTCGCGATACCGGGCCAGGGCATTGTGCTGCTCGCCAACCTTCTTAACCAGATACTGGCGTTCCGGATCGGCCGTCCGGTACTTGAACATGGTCAGCCAGAAACCAATTTCAGCGGTTTCGGCCTCGATGTTGGTGAGGGCTAGCAACCTGTCGTTCCTGTCGGGCCGGCCATCCGGTGCCGCCCCTTCGTGTTGGGCGTCGATCAGAGTGTCGATTTCCTCCAGCAGGGCCGTCGTGTCCCCGAATATCGCGTCGAGCCGGTCGCGCTCGTCCATCAGTTCTACGCCGGCAGCGACGAGCCTTTTTTGCTGTGCACGGACCTCGCGCCCCAATCCGCGTGCCCGATCGCTCGTAGCGAGTTGCATGTAGATGGCATGGCGTCCGGTAAAGTCCTCTTCGTCCCGTGCTATCTCGGCTTTGACTTTGGGCTGGGGGTCCCGGACATAGCGCAACACCCCGTTCGTATATTCCTCGGCATTCTTCTCCATCTCCAGCGCGGCGATACTGAACGGCACGCTGACGCTGTCGAGCGTCGCCAAATAGCCGGCGACACTGTCCAGATTGCGGTAGACGTGCAGCAGCACCAGCAAGCCGAGCGTAACGATGATGGTGATGCTGGCATAAATCTTGACCTTGAACATATCGCCCCTGCGACCGCAGAAGGACGCCAATACCCAGGTCCAAGCTGCGGAATGGCGGCCGGTAACAGGCCTTTTACGACGTCTTGATGCCGTAGCTCTTGATTTTCAGGTACAGCGTGCTGCGTGGGACGGCAAGGCGTAGCGCCGCCTGCGCCACCCTGCCCTCCTCTTCCGCCAGGACGCGTTCGATATGTTGCCGTTCGACCTCTTCGAGCGTGAGGTTGGTATCGGGGCAGGCCAAGGTCCCACCGAGCATGAGGTTGAAGCGCAGGTCATGCGGCATGATGCGGTCGTGTTCGCACAGCAATGTCGCACGCTCGAGCACATTTCGCAGTTCGCGTATGTTCCCAGGCCACGCATAGCTGCAGAGAGTTCCCATCGCCTCGTCGGAAAGGTCCAGCTGGCGACCACGGCTGGCCGGAATTTGGGCTAGCAACGTGCTGGCAAGCACGGGAATATCCTCTATCCGATCGCGCAGGGCAGGAACCAGAAGCGGAATCGCGCTGATCCGAAAATAGAGATCGCTGCGAAAAGTGCCTTTCCCGACTTCCTCGGCCAGATCCTTGTGGGTGGCTGCAATGAGTGCAATGTCGATCTCGCGCTCGCGAACTGCGCCCAGGCGGCGAAAACGCTTTTCTTCCAGCGCCTTCAGCAATTTGGATTGCACGCGCATATCCATGTCGCCGATCTCGTCGAGGAACACGGTTCCGCCATCGGCGACTTCCAGCAACCCGCACTTGGCGACTACGGCGCCGGTGAAGGCGCCCTTTTCGTGCCCGAATAACTCGGCTTCGAGAAAGTCATGGGACAATCCCGCGCAGTTGAGGTCGACGAACGGCTCTTCGGCGCGCGGACCATTGCGATGCAGCCATTTTGCAAGCTGGCTCTTGCCGCTGCCTGTCTCTCCCAGAATGAGGACTGGGCTCGATGTACCACGTATCTTGATCGCTTGAGCCGCCAGTTTTTTGATCGCCGCGCTTTGGCCGGCAAACGGATCGACACGTTCGCGGCTTTCACGGGTGGCGACGGCGCGCTGCTGACGCTGAAGCCGCTGATTGGCGAACAAGCGCTTCAGGATGGCGTGCAGCACGGGCAGTTCGATAGGCTTGGTCAGGAATTGCTCGGCGCCTTCCTTGACCGCCTCAACCGCCAGTTCAATGGTGCCATAGGCCGTCAGCACGATGAGGGGAACACCGGGGTCGACCTGCTTGAATGCGCGCAACAGATCGAGGGCGGTGCCATCGTGTAACCGGTAATCGATAACCGCGGCGTCCGGTGTGGACGCCTGAAACAGCTCCTTCGCCTTCTGGCAGCTGTCGGCTTCGAAAACGCGGTATCCCTGCGATTCCAGAAAGGCATGCACCCCAAAACGAATGCTATCTTCATCGTCGACGATCAATATGCGCTTGCTTGACAAGGTGTGCCCTCCGCAGATTCCCGTTGCCCTATCGGGCAGGCTGCATCGGCATCGGGTCTGGATTATCCGCTCTTGTCCAGCACTCGATATAGCTCAGCATGATACGTAGATGTCCATTCCAATAACAGCCGGGCCGTGGTGGCCCTGCTTTTCAACCAGCCAACGGCCTTCCTCTCAACAGGTTGCCGGATGCCGATGTTCGAGCGAGGCGGTCTTGACAGGCTGCGACGGCTTCGCCAGCCATGCGCCGCTCGAGGTCGGAACCACACCCAGCCTGCGCAAGGCGCCCAAGAACTTGTTGGACTTGGAGACTTCATTCAATGCCGCCATCGCCACGCAATATTTCGAACAGGTGTTGGTAGGATGCTGGTGCAGCCGCCGCAGGATCTTGTCGGCAATGCCGTTGGCGTTGCCCGACTTGACTTCCACCAGGATCAGATCGCCGTCGATGGTTTGTGATCCCGAGGTGCCCGCAAACACAATTCCGGTATCGATCGTTACACGCTCGCCGCCCCGCTTGGCCACGAGCGTCACGCGCTGATAACGCATCGCGAGCGTGGGTTGCAGTTCACGCGTGAACTCGCGCCGGTAAAGGTCGCGATAACTGGAGGCGACGAACTGACGTGCCTCATCGTCCATCGTCCCGTACATTTCCACCGGACACTGAAGCCGCTCCTTGATCGTCATCCCGCGCATATGCTTGAGCTTGACTTCGACAAAGCAAAGATCTGCATCGACATATTTGCGCATCCGGACCTTGCAGCGGATACGCCGCCCCTTGTGGTGATCAAAATAGGCGGAGCGTTCCGCATCGTCGAAATAACAGGTATCGTATGTGAAATTGCGCTTGCCGTCGATCTCCAGAATATCGAATTGCTGGATCAGTTCACCGATCGCCTGGTGGAGCATATCGGCACGCACCACATATTTGTTGTCACGCCGGTCCAGCATATCGGCCTTTGCGTCGAGTTGCTCGAGCCCAATCGGCCGATAGGGTTCAACCAGCCAGCGAGGAACAATGGTGCGAGGCGCCGGAAAACTGAACAAGGGCTGCATATCAGCCTGGGCCGCGGCATCTTGGCCAATGCTGCCTCCCATCGGAAAGCCTCTTTCTCTGGTGAACATGGCATAGCCTCTCCAGTTCTCATTGTCGCGAGCGCACGGGACGACCGGGCACTGCCTGTCTGGCGCCGCTGTCAGGGCGTCACTTGTTGCGGAAGAAGACGTTGATCAAGGCGGTTTCGTTCACATAGTCGAATGCCTTGATTTCATAGTAGATCACCTCAACTCCCAGGCGTTTGCCAAGGTCAGTGCGCATCGCCGGCTCATCGGTAAGGGCGCGATGGTCGATCTCGTCGAGTACGATCTTCACGCCACTGACGGCTTGCAGGAAGCGGGGATGATCGAGAATGAATGCGCTGAGCAGCAGAAACACCACCACCGTGGCGACCAGCCCGAGCATCGTACCCGTTACTGAGCAGACCAGCGCGATGGCGATGGAGGCAAAGAAATAGCTGATTTCGACCTTGTCGAACTGCTCCGACCGCAGCCGGAACAAGGCCAGGATTGCAAAGAGGCCAAAACCGGCAGCGACACCGAACTCGACCGAAGACAGGATGATGAGGACCGAAAATGTCGCAACGTTGAACATCACCGCCGTCGTTGCGAATTCCTTATCGTAGCGACGGCGGTAGTACATGCCGAAGATCAGCAAAAGCACGGCAATGATGTCGATGCCGAACCGCATCAGCAGTTCGAGTGGTGGGATAGGCAGCGCCAATTGTGTTCTCCGCAACAGCATGAGGGACCTTGCGAATGCCTCCGCAAGATGTGTGCCAACAACGGGAAACTCTCGAAAAAACTATGAATATATAAGATATAACAATGAGTTGCTTTAGTTTCCGGCACACTGCTCATGGCGACCGGCCGTGAGGCTCTCATCTTGGAGAGAGCAGAATCCAGAATCTGGACTCATCATTTTCCAAATACTGTACTGCGAGCATAAGGACGGCAGGCGGGCGAATACCGGAACGGGTCGGCGCCGCCTTTCAGACAGCCCAAAGCTTGAACCCTGCTTTCGGTGACGAATGTGTATTATACGCAAGGAGGCCGCTAAATCGTTTGCCACCGGCATCGCCGACCTCCGACATCATAAAACGCCAAAAATCCCCGTCCTGGCCCGGCTGTGGCACAGCCTCACATTTGCTACCTTCACCGTCACCGTGGCGTTGTTGATCAGGACGGCCTCGCGGCCCCAGTCGAACTGGTGGGCATCGCCCTCTGCAAAACACAGCGGAATGAACGCCTGCGCCATGATCGCGTCGCGCTCTTGCTCCCAAGCTCGAGCGTATCGGCGTACCGCCGCAAGCCGCAGGCGCTGCTTCACCACCTGGGCCGTGGCGAAGAAGGCGGCGGCGATGGCCTCCTCGCTCAGGCCCTTGGTGTGCAGCTCAAGGAAAGCGCGGAATTGGTCGAGGGGATGGAGCGCCACGCGCTGGGTGTTCTCAGCCGGGCTGTCGTCCTCGGCGAGGATCGAAATCGAGGGCTCGCGCACGACGCAGGGTACAGGCGTGGTCTTGGCCAGACGCTTTTGCTTCACGAGCAATGCAAGCGCCTGATAGCGGCGGCCACCGGCCGGTACCTCGAACATGCCGGTTTCGGAGCCCTTGGCATCGAGCACCGGACGGACATTCAGGCTCTGGAGCAGCGTGCCGCGGCGGGCGATGTCCTCGGCCCGTTCCCCGTCTCAGCCATTCGACGCCTTCGACGCAGCCCCTGAAAGCCACGGCCCGACTAGTCGGCCTCAGCTTTTGCTCGCCCGTCCAGCCAGGCGGCGAGGCCGTCCAGCGTCTGCAGTCCGTATTCCACCGCGCCGAAGCCGATGACTGCCTGGCGCCGTTCGCGGCTGGGGTGGAGCTGGCGCATGGTCAGCACCGTCTTGCCATCGGCCTGCTCGTCGAAGGTCACCGTGACGCGGAAACGGTTGGGGTCGTCCGGGTCGGGCGTGCCATGGTCCATCACGATCCGCTCGTTCGGCACGATTTCCAAGAAACGCATGAGGTTGGGGAAGCGCTGCTCCTTGCCTTCGAACATGCCGACCATATCGAAACGCCAGACCCCGCCCTCGCGGATATCGGCTTCGTGGCTCTCGATCTTGAGGGCGGTCGGGCCGAACCATTGGGCGAGTGCCTTGGGATCCATCCAAGCGGCAAAGACCTTGGCGCGCGGGTGGTTCAAGAGCTTGACCAGCACGATCTCGCGGTCAAGCGACCAGGTCTCAAACTGGCTTGCCATGTCTTTCCTCGTCCTCTTCCGTCTTGTCCAGATAGGCTTCCAGTCGATCCAGCCGTTCGGCCCAGCGCCGGCGCTCCGCTTCCATCCAGTTCGCTGCCTCGTCGAAACGCGGCCGCACCAGCCGGCACCAGCGGCTGCGCCCGCGCTTCTCGCTGGCGATCAGCCCGCAATCCTCCAGCACCCTGAGATGCTGGGCGAACGAGGGCAGCGCCATGTCGAACGGCTCGGCCAGGACGCTGACCGGCACCTCGCCCTCGGCAAGCCGCGACACCACCGCGCGGCGGGTCGGATCGCTGAGAGCATGAAAGGCAAGGTCGAGGGGGGTCGAATGGTAAGGCATGTGCATCCGTAAAGCGGTCGCGGATTCCGGTCAACGACAAAAAGGTACTTGCCTTAGTGTCTGCGTTCAAACATAAAGGTATCTGCCTTAGTATTTGGCTCGCACAGGGCGAGCATGCAACCACACGCAAGGAGGCCCCGGTGGCAGTTCGTGTCGATTTCAACCTCTCGCTCGACGGTTTCGCGACAACGACGGACCAGACGCCCGAGCAGCCGATGGGCGCCGACTGGATGCGCCTCGTCGGCGCCTACATCGCGACAAGGACGATGCGGGAGCGCGTGTTCAAGGACACCAGCGGTGAAGGCACGACCGGCATCGACGACAGATATGCCAGGGCCTATTTCGACAATATAGGTGCGGAGATCATGGGCGCCGGCATGTTCGGGCTGCACAGCTTCCCCGATGACCCGAACTGGAAGGGGTGGTGGGGCGACGAGCCACCGTTCCGTGTCCCAGTCTTCGTCCTGACCCACAGGAAGCGGCCCTCGATCGAAATGGCCGGCGGCACGACATTCCATTTCCTCGACGCCACGCCGGCCGAGGCGCTCCGGCAGGCCGTTGCCGTCGCGGGTGGAAAGGACGTGCGGATTGGCGGCGGCGCCAGCACCGTCCGCGATTTCCTCAAGGCGGGGCTCGTCGACCGCCTCCACGTCGCCATCGTCCCGATCCTGCTCGGACGCGGCATCCGCCTTTGGGACGATCTGCGTGGCTTCGAGCTTGGCTACACGGCGGAGTCGGAAACCGCAGAGAGCGGCACCATTCACCTGACATTCCGGCGCTAGCCGCCAGCCCATGGACAGCATGATCATGGACTGCCCACAGGCGTCCATGATGTCGGTTTTTCGAACGGCCAGCGCCGGCGCCGCCAGCTCGCTCCCGGCCCCGTATTTGACTGTCCGCAACGCGCCCCATTCCGGCCGTTCGATCTGTGAGTTTGAATTCCCGAAAGCAGACATACGCCGGCAAAGTGCTCGCATTGAATCACGTCAATCCGGGCGTTCTGGCACTCCTATTCGCCATGCAGGATCAAACCCGTCTCTCCACGACACTAACGCCTTGTGGGCGTAATGGGCTGTGCGTCTGTTCAGTGCCGCAACGGTGGTTGCACTCGCCCTGACGTATCGCACCGACTTTTCGAAGCGCGTCATAGGGTGATGCAGGATGATCGTATGCCGCGGCGAAAGCGGCATCACCACCTCGATGCCCGGGTCCGCCAGCGAACTCTTGTGAGTTAGGAATCTATGCCTAGGCACCGTTGGATCGAACCAAGTTACCGGACTGTCTGAGGTAATGAAGCCCGGCTCAACGGAGTACATAATAGTCATCGTCATTTCACTGAGCGTGGGCAGGCCATCCATCATAGCTCCAGGCAGCAAAAACTGCATGGGCGACGCCACCGCTTTTCGAAGGTTGCGCAGTTCCGCCTCAGAATTTGCGGTTGAGCCCAGGGCGACGGTCTTCGCCTCAGCTGCATCCAAGGTCTGCCGCCAAAGCGCCCGCTGGATCTCTCTCGCTTCAGGCGTGCGCCCGTGCATAGCTGCGATGAAGGCTATCAACTGCGATTGCCGAAGCCGAGGCAACTGGCGGTGGCCGGCTACAAAGTCTGTGATGAGTGTCTTTAGCCCCTGCTCAAGTTTCGCCAGCTCAAACTCTATCCGCAGATCCCGGGAACCATCGGGCCCGAAGATCGTGTAGATGTCAGTCTCGGTGAACAGGTTTTGGGGTGCTCGTTTGCGGCCGACGCCGCCACTAGGATCAAAGGTCCACACAAATGGCTGCATTCCCGCAGGCGTATTCGGATCGCACCAGGCGGAAAGGTAGCTCCTTGGGATATAGTGCTGCGATTTGTGGTTACGGGACTTAAGCACAGGCCGTCACCATGAGCTCACCTCATACTGGCGTTGCCTATGACAGCTGAAGGCTAAACAGCCTGCTCGACATTTGCGCACTAGCTCACTCTAACTTCAGTCGCTCCCACTCGCCAATCAACGTCCTGTACTTTTCATGAAAAACTGTCTCCTCGTTGCCCTGCAGCGGCGTCGTTTGCGGAGAGAAGAACGTACGACGCAGGGCATCGATAACACGCATATCAGCGGGGTCCGCGTCGGTTAGTACTTGTTGCATTACCCAGAGCCCTAGCCTCCCGCCTTCTTCTGAGAGCGGTGGCTCTTCACTGAAGTACGGGTATACCACGCGTGTGTATTCCCCCCGGACGCGCGCATGGAGTGCATCCCTTATCCGAACTGTGGCGCCCAAGCTTTCAATCCGCAGGCTGCCGTGCATGCTTGTAGGAACGATCTCTACAGGCTCGTTTGACCAACGCAGTTTTGCGCTAAGCAGTTCGAGGACTCCGTCGCTCAGTAGCGGATATAGTCTTTTGAAGTTCCTGTTCGACAGGATGCGATCCTGGGTCAACTGCGTTAGGTCACCTCGGCCAGAGATGTGCGTCTTAACGTCCGACCAAAAGGGTAGGTAGAAGTCGCCACCTCGACTTCTAGTACCGCCCGCCTCCTTTTTGCGATCAAGTCGGATGTCCTCTTTCAAAATGGATCGTCGCAGTGAATTGGGCGAATAGAACAACTGCAGCGCCTTTCGGAGAGGGATATCTAGAACAGACATACGTGCTCCACACTTTGATCGAAGTACAACTATCTTCTTGGCGTCCCGTCGACACAATGGGAAAGAGCATTGTTTTCACTAAATTTTAGTGCGACGACGCCCACTGCGGTACCGATTCTTGGTCCGCGCCAGCGGGTAAGGGAGAACATATGACAATCAAGCAGACCTTCTTCAATCTGGCTGACCTGCCAAAGCTTGCGGCGCGCACCTGGACACCCCTGCGGAGGGTGACGAAGTCTACGCTTAACGATCTCCCGCCTGGCGTCATTTCTGTAACCGAATTTCACGGGATAGCGACCGTTGCGGTTCATTCCGCTAAGTCAGCTGATGTAGACACGATGGGATGGGGCGATGTCGGGCTCAACCCGCATCGGGCAGGCATGGAATCATGGGGCTACCAGTCATCGGATGTGTTCCGCGGCTGGGGTGACACCGAGCTTGGCATCAACCTGGTCATTGCCCAACACCTCGAGGAGCCGAGCAAAGAGATTTGGCATCTGCATCCTGATCTGGTGGTGGCGCTCCGGCTCATTCGGGAAGGCGATCGCTGGTACCGGCCCGAAGAAGGGTGGCCGGAGGTCGTTCGCCTAACCCGCAACGATGCCGGCGAGCCGGTTTGCCTTGAGATCAAGACCGAATTCCTCAACGACTACCTCGTGGCGCGGGACATGCGTTTCTTTTGCTCTAGTTATACCGAACGGACGGCAGTGACCGAGAAAGACCCTGGCTATGGCTGGTCTCGCAAACCCATTAATGAGAAAAAAGGCCGAGATCAGCTCGAGTACATTACCGCGCCGGCGGGTTGGCCCCATCCTCACCGAACCTTCTTCACAAGGGGTGCCATATGGCGAACGGAGTGGCTGGACCCCGGTACGATCAGCACGCGCATCCGCGGCGATAAGGCGACCGATGAAGTCTCTTTTGTGACCAAGCCGGACGGTACCCGAGTGGCAGCAGGTCGGCTTGATGGAGATATCGGCTGGCTCTACTTTGACGCAGGAGTGGTCAATGCGCTTCTCCGACATCGCGGTGGACGGCTCCATTGGGCATCGAGAGATACCGGTGGTGTTGGTGCGACTTCGGACACAGTCCATTTTGGCGTAAACGACCTTGGCCTGATCACCGTTTTTGCCAAGGATATCAGCATGCTCAAGCCCTGGGAGCAGCGGACTTGGGCGGCCCACAATGTCACCCCCGATGGGGGCGTGTCAGAGGAGCTGTTCTCAGCGCAGATGATGGTGCAGCCGGCATCAACTAAGGCGCCCGAGGCCCTTATTGAAAAGGCTATTAATAACCTCGCTTCGAGCTTTCGCGAAAGGTACGGTCAGGAACTGCTGCGTGAGAATGCCCAAGTATCCGATATTCTCAGGCGGGCTCACCGGTTTCGCTGTGTGGAGACGGAGGGGCTGCTGGACCTTTCCAAGCAGGTGACGCGGCTGTTCACCGAACGCGTTGATGTTGATGCCGTACTTGCGCACTGCCCACCGCTCGCCAAGGGCGAGAAAAAGCCGGCGTCGCTAAAGGCTATTGAGCGGCTGTTGGGCACAATCCTACCCGAGGAACAGGCAAGGAAGATGATGGGGCCACTGTTTGGCCTTAACGATCTTCGCAATGCAGGATCGCACCTTGGTTCCAGTCTCGTGCAAAGTGGTCTTGAGCGCCTTGGCGTCGACGATAGAAAGCCACACGCCATGCAGGGCTTGCAACTGCTGGAGAGCGTGGTCAGTACGCTGCATGAGGTCGAGGGGGCGATTGCCGTTCCAAAGGCGTGACCGCCTCTGACAATAAGCAAGACTACCCGGCTCGTTTGATCGATCCGGGTAGTCAGAGCGGCTAGGCCGTTTCGGAATCGCCGCACCAAACAATCCGGCCTGAGCGCAACCAGAAATGCGATCTGCATCCTGTATTTCGCCAGACCGATGGTCGCAAAGTCGGCCGACCGTTTGCATTGACGGCAATGTCCCACCGAGGGTTCGCGCCATCGACGACGAGCATTTCGATAGTGGCGCCGCATGGACACATCATACCTACACTCCAGCGTTCGCCGTCGTCGATAGTGAGCACTAGGTCCCTGGAAAGGTCGTTGCCGCCCAGCGGCGGCTGTTCGGGTGCCGGAGTTCAAAAAGCGTCTGGTTGGTTGGTCCGCTTCAATTCTAAATGCGCCAAAACCAGACATTCCGCTTCCGGCCCCTCAGTTGCCCTTCGCGAGCGCTTCTTGTTGTTGAGATTGTTTCCAATCCCTTTCGAAAACGAAGTTGGACAAACGGGCAGCTTCAACCAGCCGCATCGAACGCCATACGGGCGACCTTGATTGCGGCTTGGCTTCGATTGGCCCATTGGACGAGGGATGCCAACGGTTCAAGAATTGTGGCGCCAAGGGGCGTCAGCCGGTACTCGACGCTTGGCGGCTTGGTGGGGAACACCGTGCGCGCGACCAGGCCGTCACGCTCCAAATCGCGAAGGGTCTGCGTCAGCATCCGCTTGGATATGTCCGGAATCGCCCGCAGGAAAGCGCTGAATCGGTGCGGGCCCACCGCGAGGGTGGCCAGGATCAGCGTCGACCATTTGTCACCGATGCGGTCCAGAACATCCCGCACCGGGCATTGGGAGTCGAGTGACCCGTCGGGCCGGCGCGCCAATACCAATCCGCTCGGTGTGGTATCAGGTGCCGGCACGGTTACTTCTGTCTCACCCTGTCCCAAAATTCTGCCTCCTTCACGACGGCATCGGTCTCACTTAATTACCTTGTGCCAGATATGAACCACAAGGAGAACGACCCATGCCCACGACGCCGAAGCTTTTCGTGACCGGCGCAGCCGGCCAGCTAGGCACGCTCGTCATCGACGCGCTGCTCGAGATGGTGCCTGCCCGTGCCATCGTGGCGGGCGTGCGGGATATCACCAAGGAAGCTGCAGCCAGGCTCCAGGACAGAGGCGTCGAGGTCCGTATTGCCGACTACTCCAGGCCGGAGACGCTGACGAGCGCGTTTGCCGGCGTGGATCGACTTCTCCTGATCTCCGGCAGCGAGATCGGCAAGCGAACGGTACAACACCGCAATGTCATCACCGCCGCCAAGGAGGCCGGCGTCGGCATGATCGCCTACACCAGCATCCTTCACGCGGATTCGTCTCCGCTGTTCCTCGCCGATGAGCATCGCCAGACGGAGGCCGCGCTGGCGGAGGCCGGCGTGCCGTTCACGCTGTTGCGGAACGGCTGGTATACCGAGGTCTTCACATGGCGCCTGCCCGCTGCCCTGAGCCAAGGCGTGCTCATCGGCGCAGCGGCAGAAGGGCGCATCTCGGCCGCTGCCCGCGCCGACTATGCCCTGGCTGCGGCGACGGTGCTGGCCGGAGAAGAGCATGCCGGCCGCATCTATGAATTGGCGGGTGACGCCTCCTTCGCACTGGCCCAATTGGCTGCCGTCGTGTCCGAAGCCTCGGGCAAACCGATCGTCTACCAGAACATGACCCCGGACGAATTCCGATCGGCGGCCGCCAGCGCGGGCGTACCGGAGATGTTTGCCGAGATCCTGTCGGACACCGATGCCGGCGTGGCAAAGGGGGCACTGCTCGATGAGGGCGGCGACCTGGCCCGGCTGATCGGGCGGCCGACGACCCCTTTCCAGGCCACAATCTCGGGGTTCGTCCACGATCAGCAAGCGGCCGGCCAGGCGCCGAGCCACACATAAACGGCCTCGTCTCCGCGCTGCATTTCTCCAGCTGCTTCCACGCCGGCGTGCTTCTGGCGCGCTGGCGTCTCGTGCGGCCCGAAGATCTGCTTCAATTGTCGCAGGTTACAAAAGCCATCCTAATTGCCGCTGTCTCGTGCTGCTGTATTTCATTCGCGATCTCGCCAATACCTTGGGGGCGCTGGCGCTAGGGTCGCCCGCTAAGTCCGGTCAAATCGCTCCCAACGATGGCGGTGAAGGAGCCTGCGACCTAAGCGCCGACAATTGTCTCTGAGCCACTTCAGTCCGGCCGCAACATGTTTTCGTCCCAACGAGAGCACCAGGAGCGCCACTGCCAAATAGGAGATCATGCTCGTACCGGGGACGGGGCCGGGAATCTGCACCAACGATACATCGTCCACCCGCAGCGGTGCCGTCAACAATCCGGGCAGGTTCGTAAAGACAAGGCTCGTTAAACCGGCAGGCAGGCTAACCGTGAGCGTATAGAGGTTGTATCCCCCCAAACCGAGTATCGTTACGTTGTAGGTTCCGAGGTAGGTCTGTCCACCGAGCTGGACGCTGAAGTTGAGGGTGCCTAGCGAAAGCGAAATCTGTGGCGCCAGGTAGAAACTCAATCGGTAAGAACCCGCAATCGGAATATTGATAGTTTGCGAAATTGTGCCGCCATTGAGGGCGAGCGAACCGAAATTGCCTCCTCCGTGCGCCGGTACCAACAACGTTCCCGCTGTTCGCCCGGATCCCCCGCCATACGTCCAACCGGAATTGTTTGTCTCAAAACCTCCGTTGGTAATGAGCTGTGCATGGGCTCGCACAAGCGAAACTGGCGAAAGAAGGAGGGCGAACACGACGAGCAGTGGTCCCCCTGCCCTGCGCAGTACATTCATGCCGTACCCCGGCCGCTATTCGTAGATCGACTCGCTCCGCAGGTTAACCCAAGGATGGAGAGGCTACAACCAGCCGATAGCGGCGATATGGCGTTGAGGAATCTTTTCTTATTTTCGAATATTCGACAGAGAAACGAATTCTTTCTTATTTGCTATTCTATATTTGAATGAAGATATTCTTAAATATAACTTTGCATGATTTTAATTATTCGCTGAGCATGGATTTAGAGCGTGCTTCATTTAGACGGAGGCATATCCGGATTTTGTAAGATAGTTATTGCATTCGCTTGGCGAGAAGGCGTGGAGCAGGTCTCCAACCTTTCGCCAAGCCGTCTCTACGGTTCTGGGTTCGGCCTTTCTGATTAGGTGTTTGAGCTTGGCGAAGAACTGTTCGATCGGATCGAGGTCGGGATTGTAGGGCGGCAGGAAGAGAAGGTGGGCGCCTGCCTGCCGGATGGCGCGTCGTGCCGCCTGGCCCTTGTGGCTGCCGAGGTTGTCGAGGATGACGATGTCGCCCCTGGCGAGGGTCGGGACGAGAACCCTCTGGACGTAGAGGGTGAAGATCTCGCCGTTGATCGGGCCATCGATGACCCAAGGTGCATCGACGCGATCGGCCCGGAGCGCTGCGATGAAAGTGAGCGTTTCCGAACGGCCGTGCGGTACGCGAGCTGGAAGGTGCTGTCCCCGCGGCGCCCAACCTCGTAACGGCGCCATGTTGGTCTTCACCCAGGTCTCGTCGATGAAGACGAGGCGGATGAGATTGATCCAGGCCTGATGTGCCTTCCAGCGAACCCGTCTCCGCCTTGAGTTTGCGCCACTTCGAGACGCAGGACGGGCTGATCTTCAGCGCCAGTCCAATGGAGCGGATCGTTTCCCCCGCCTCAAATCGAGCCCGTGCACGCCCGCAGAGATCTTCGGAATAAGGTCTCCTCATCCCTGCCGGCCGCCTTCTCCGGCAGAGATCATGCCGCCGCATAGGTTCATCGTATGCTGGCGTTGAATGTTCAAACGCCTTCATCCAGATCGGTTACTTCGACCGCGCGTCTACCAGCGAGCAGATCCTTTTGAGCACCCCGTGGAAGCATGAACTTCGGATCCTCGTCTGCAGCGAGCAATGACCTACTTATGGCGGTCAAACGATCGCATGGCCGCTGCTTCGTATGCGACGTTGCCGCAGTGGTGCTTTGGCGACAATTCGCAAATCATCCCCCATAGCTGGCGACAGCCGGCCCGAACATGCCGGGTTCCGGCTTGACGCCAAGGCCGGGGCGTTGCGGAACGGCGATGTGTCCCTCGACGATCCTTATCGGGTTGGCGCCGTCGTAATGGCCGTCAATATATTCCTGGGCGATCCAGGCCCCTTCGCAACGGCGCGGTTCGACTGTCGAAGCCAGATGCGTACATGCCGCCGCGATAATGTCGCCACCCCAGGCGTCGTCGCAGGTGTGGGGCAAGGATCGGATGGCACATATGTCACGCACCGTCGTCATCTTGGTCAGACCGCCGAGCCGGGTCACCTTGAAACCGAAGCCGTCGGCTATGCCCATGGAGACCGCCCGCAGCACGGCATTCTGATCCTCGGTGCTTTCGTCGAGATAGATGGGATGGCTGACCCTTCCCTTCAGGGTGGCGATCTCTTCCATGGTGTTGCAAGGCTGTTCGAGCACGAAAGGGATGGACTGGCACAAATGGCTGAGCTGCATGGCGGCAGCCACGGTCATGCCGCGATTGCCGTCGACGGCGATGCGCGCCTTGAAGCCGACCGCCTCCCAGACCTTGCGGACTGTTGCGACGTCCTGCTCGAGGCTGCGGCCGCCGATCTTGACCTGAAGGCGGGGATAGCCTGCCCTGACCTTGTCGGCGGCAATTCGCGCCGTTTCGTCCGGCTCGCCGACGATCAGGGAGTAGTAGCTCTCGACGCGATCCGTCAGCGCGCCGCCGAGCAGCGTCGAAACCGGAACGCCGAGCTGCTGGCCGAGGAGATCGAGGAAAGCGATATCGAGCGCGGCCTTGGCATAGCCGTGACCGTTCAAACGCTCATCCATGCGCTTGGCGAGCAGCCGAATGGACTGCACCTGCTGACCGATCAGGCCCGGAGCGATCTCGGCGATCGCTGCACGAGCACCGAGGGCATGCTGGGGCTGATAGACCGGGCCGATGGGACACGTCTCGCCCCAGCCCGTCAGCCCCTCCTCCGCCACCACTTCCACCAGAGTACTATCGAGCGATTGAACGTCATCGCTTGCCATCCGGTAGATCCCACCCTTCACGGGCAGAAGGACTTTATAGACGTTGATGGTCTTGATGCGCATTGTCGGGCTCAATATTCGTCGTTCAGGGCGTCAACAGCCGGAATTTCGCGGGAGCGCCGCGCGATATAATCACGCAGTTCCTCGTCTTTAGCCTGGTCCAACACCGGCTCCTGATAGTCGGCTAACAGATGCCTGGCGTGTTCGAGCGCCCGGCGGTTGATGTCCTTCTCGCCCTCGGCCTTCCACTGCTCGATCGAATTGTTGTCGAAGAGCTTTGGGATGAAGAACGCCGTCTGGAAATTGGCCTGCGTGTGCGGATGGCCAAGATAGTGTCCGCCCGGACCGACATCCCGCACGGCCTGCAGGGCTTCCTCGAAATCGTCCCACTGGATGCCCTGGGTCATGCGATATCCCATGGCGCAGACTTCGGCATCCACCACGAACTTGGCGATCGAGCAGTGCATGCCGGCCTCGTTCCAGCCGGCCGAGTGCCAGATATAGTTGGCGCCCGACATGAGGACCGCCATCATGGTCATGGCGCTTTCATAGCCGGCCTGGGCGTCGAAGACCTTGGCGCCGCCGAGCAGGTTCGACGTGCGCCAGGGGATATTGTAGCGCCGCGCCATCTGCCCGATCATGAAATTCATCAGGGAGATCTCGGGCGTGCCGGCCATCGGCGCCCCCGATTGCATCGAAACCGTCGACAGATAATGCCCATAGATCGCCGGGCATCCCTTGCGGATGACCTGGGTATAGGCCAGCGCCGAGAGCGCTTCGGCATTGAGCTGGGCGACCGCGGCAGCCGTCGACGCCGGCGTGTTCGCACCTCCCAGCACGAAAGGAGAGCACAATACCGGCTGGTTTCGCCGGCAGAATGCCCGCATCGCGCCCAACATGACCTGGTCCCATACCAGCGGCGAGTTGCCATTGCAGTTGCCGGTCGTCACCGCATGATTGTCCAGGAAGCCGGCGCCGAACAGGATATCACACATGTCGAGCACGTCCTCGGCATTCCTGGCCGAGGTGGTCATCCCCATGAAGATCTTGTCGGAATGCTTCATCGACGAATAGGTGATGTGGAGATGGCGGTGTGCGACCACGATGTCCATCGGCTCGACGATGTGATGCGCCGACGAATGCAGCGCCGGCATCATATGAGCGAGCTTATGAAAAGTGCCGAGATCCTCGTTCGTCGGCAGCCGCCTGACATCGTCGAGGTCGCGCAGATAGGGCGCGCCGGTCATCGGCACGAAGATGGAATTGGGACCGCCGAGTTCCACATTCTTGGCCGGGTTGCGCGCATGATAGGTGATATCGGGCGGGATGGTGGCGATCAGGTCCATCACCAGGCCGCGATCGAGATGAACGCGTTCGCCTCGTACATCCGCGCCCACCTTTTTCCAGTCTTCGAGGGCGACGGGATCGCGAAACACCACCCCGATCTCTTCGAGAATGGCCAAGGACGCCTGGTGGATGCGCTCGACCTGATCGGCATCCATCGGCTCGACCACGGGCAAGGCACGTTTGAGCGTGGGGAGCATGTCGACCTTGGGCGCCATTCGGATGGCGCGGCGGGCATCACGCCCGCTCCTTCGAGTTGTGCTCTCCTGAATGGTCACGCTCGCCTCCGCTTGTCTTAACAATACTGCGGCTAAGGCCTTGCAGTTACAGGGACTATTGCTGCAAGCTAGGGCGATGTCCTAATGCAAAAGTCTCACGCGCGTGTTGACTTAATTGCTGCCCCATTCGACCTTGGAAAGAAGCCCGGCTCAGCATGGTCCGCCGCTATTACGATCTGCCCTCTCTTACCACCCTGGCGGTTTTCGAAGCCTCGGCTCGGCATCTCTCGTTCAAGCTTGCCGCCCGCGAGCTCAATGTCACACCCGGTGCGGTGAGCCGGCAGATCAAGGCGATCGAGGACGAATTGGGTGTGCCGCTCTTTGCGCGCCTCGGTACCGGCGTAGCGCTGACGAGCGCGGGCGAGGATCTCTATGGGGTACTCTCGAACAGCTTTTCGCGAGCCGCCGAGGTCGTGCGGACGATCAAGCGGGGAGACCGCTCGAGGAACGTCACCATCGCCTGTACCGACGCCTTCGCCACGATGTGGCTGGTGCCCCGCATGCGCGGCTTCTGGCAGCGCTACCCCGAGATCACCGTCGACCACCTCATCTCCGACAATCCGCGCGATTTCCGCCGGGCCGAGGTCGAGTTGCGCGTGCGCTACGGACTTGGCTCCTGGGCGGACGAAACGGCCGAGCTTCTGTTCGACGACACCATCTATCCGGTTTGCGGCCGAGGTTTCGCCGCTGAGCATCGGGATGCAACTGCCGAAACGCTGGCCGAACTGCCGCTCGTTCACGTGGATTGGGTCGATCCGGAATGGTCGGATTGGGACGAGGTCCTGCGCCGGTCCAACATTCCGCACGGTCCCCTGCGGGGCCGGCGCTACGGGAAGTTCAGTGTCGCGCTTCAGGCCACCCAGGCCGACCAGGGCGTGGCCGTCGGCTGGCATCGACTGGTGCGGTCCCTGGTCGAGAAGGGGCGGCTCACGCGCCTGACGGACCTGGAAATACCGGCACCGGGCGGCTACTATCTGACCTGGAACGACAATAGGGTGCTGAGTCCGGCGGCCGAAACCCTTCGTAGCTGGCTGAGAGAGATCGCCGAGAGCGAACGGCAAGCCTTCAACTGAACGCGGGACCGGCGGGCAGAACGCGTTTCACCCTGGGCTTTGTTCCCTCACATTTCCCGGCCCGCGCGCCTTTGCAGCCACCACAGCTTCGCCTTGGCGCCAAGGGACATGAACGGTTCGGGATAGAGCTTGCGAGGCGCGGCTTCCGACAGCGTCTCCTCGACCATCGGCTCGCCGCTGCCGGCCGCCAAGTCGGCGATGAGCTTGCCATAGAGCGTGCCCTTGACCGTTCCCAGCCCGTTGCAGCAGCAGGCCGAATAGATGCCCCGCTCGACCTCGCCGAAGGCCGGCACGCTGTTGAGGGAAAGGCACAGATGCCCGGCCCAGCGAAACTCCGCCTGCACATCGGGCAGCATCGGGAACCGCTCGCGGAAGGAGCGGTCATGTGCCCGGCCAAAGTTTTTGACCAAATCTTCCGAAACCCGCATCGAGGGATTGTAGGTGCAGGAATTCCGCACCACGATCCGGTCTCCGAAGCGTCGGACGGTCGAGCCGAGCGGGTCGGCCGGGATGAGGCCCCAATAGTCCTCGCCGCCGAGCTGCGACATCTGTGACGAGCTCAGCTTTTGCGACATGCTCGCATAGAGGAAAATATGCATGAGGCGGCGGCGAAAGAAGCCAAAGCTCTCGACCTGCCCGTTTACCGTCATGATGATGCGGGGAGTCTCGACTTCGCCCTGCGGCGTCGACACCGTATGCGTCGCCCCGCTCTTGATCGAGACGACTGGCGAATTCTCGAAGATCTCGACCTTATCGGCGAGGCCGCGGGCGACACCGCGAATATAGGCTGCCGGCTGTATCATCACCGTGCCCGGCGTGAAGGTGCCTCCGGCATAGTAGGAGGTGCCGGTCACGCGGCGCAGATCGTCGGCGCCCAGTTTTTCGAACGGCTCGCCGAGGCTGGACAAATGCTGCTCGAACTCGGCCAGGACCCGCTGGCCTCGTTCCGTGGCGGCGCCATGATATTTGCCGGCCCGAATGAAATGAGGTTCCAGCCCGTATTCAGCGGCAGCACCGGCCGCGAATTCGATCGCGGCCCGGTTCATGCGGATCTGCTTGATGTCGTGGTCGCGGCCGCCCGCGTAGTTGTCGCTCGCCAGTTCGTGCGGCAGATCGATCATGAAGCCCGAATTACGGCCCGCGGCACCCCATCCGATCCGCTGCGCATCGAGGACGACGATGCGGGCGCCGGGCTGCAGCTGGCTCAGGCGGCGTACGGCTGCCATGCCGGCGAAGCCTCCGCCGATGACGACCCAATCGGCCCTGCGCCTGCCCTCCAGGACGCGCGGCGGTGGCGGTTTTGGCAGGAGTTCGTACCAGCCCGATCCGGCCAGGTCGGCCGGAGCCCTGATCGCAGTGTGGAGAGCCATGGCGAAGCCGGTTCAGTCGAGAGTCTTGGTCGCGCGGGGGTCGGAGATATCGGCCCAGACCGTCTTCAGCTCCGTGTACTGGTCATGGGCATGCAGGGACTTGTCGCGGCCGCCGAAACCCGATTGCTTGAAGCCGCCGAACGGCGTGGTGATGTCACCCTCGCCATAGCAGTTGATGGTCACGGTGCCAGCCCGGATATCGCGCGCCATGCGATGCGCCTGGCCGAGATTGGCCGAGAAGACCGAGGCGGCAAGGCCATACTGGCTGTCGTTGGCGACGCGTACCGCTTCGTCGGCGCTTGCCACCGTGATGATCGACAGGACGGGGCCGAAGATCTCCTCCCTGGCGATCGTCATGCCCGGCTTGACGTCGTCGAAGATGGTCGGCTCGATGAAATAGCCCTTGCCGATCTTGCGAGCCTCGCCGCCGGCGATGATTTTCGCGCCCTCGGCCTTGCCCTTCTTGATGTAGTCCATGATCGTCTGGAACTGTTCCTTGGAGACGATAGCGCCGAGCCGGTTGGCCGGATCGAGCGGATCGCCGAGCGGCCAGTCTCTCAACTTGGCGATGATCTGCTCGACGAGCGCCTCCTTGATCTTCTCATGCACGATAAGCCGGGAGTTGGACGAGCAGTTCTCGCCCATGTTCCAGAACACGGCCTGGGTGGCGTGCTGGGCCACGACATCGAGGCACTCGGCATCGTCCATGACGATGCAGGGGTTCTTGCCGCCGCATTCGAGCACGACGCGCTTCAGATTGCTCCTGGCCGAATATTCGAGGAATTTGCGGCCGATATCGGTGGAGCCCGTGAACGCGACCATGTCGATATCGGGATGCAGGCCAAGCGCCTGGCCCGTCACCTCGCCGGGGCCGGGCAGGATCTGCAGGACGCCGCTCGGCAGGCCGGCCTGGTGGGCGAGCTCGGCCATGCGCAGCGCCGACATGTTGGTCTGCTCAGCCGGCTTGACGATGACGGAATTGCCGGTGGCGAGCGCCGGCCCGATCTTCCAGGCCAGCATCAGGATCGGGAAATTCCAGGGCAGCACGCAGGCGACCACGCCGAGCGGCTGGCGCACGATCATCGAGACCACGTTGTCGCCCGAAGGCGAGGTCTGGCCGTAGACCTTGTCGGCGGCCTCGGCATGCCATTCCAGGCAATGCACGGCCTCGGGAATATCGATCGTCTCGACGTCGAAGATCGGCTTGCCGCTCTCCAGCGTCTCGATGACGGCCAATTCGTGGGCGTTGTCCCGCAGCAGCTTGACGAAGCGCTTGAGCACGCCCTTGCGCTCGCTGGGATGGGCCCGCGACCAGGTGCCGGCCTCGAAGACCTGGCGAGCCTTCTCGACGGCGAGGTCCACGTCAGCCTTGCCACAGCTAGCGATCCTTGCGAGACGCTCGCCCGTGGCCGGATTGATGGAATCGAAGGTATCCGCGGACAGAGCCGGCCGCGCCTTGCCGTCGATCACCGCATTGGTCGGCAGCGGCAGGCTCTGGGCCAGGGCCGCGTACTCATCACGCGTTAAGAGCAACGACATTCGGGGCACCCTTCTTGATGGACTTGTTGTCGATGGAAGCGATCACCGCCTTGAGCGTGCGGATCGTATTCGCGAGTTCCCGCCGCTCGTCTTCTTCAAGCCCGCGCATCGGCTTGCGCACGGGCCCCGCCGGCAATCCCGCCAACTCGCAGCCATATTTGATGGCCTGGACGAATTTGCCGCCTTGCTCGAGCACGCGCATCAACGGCAGCAGGGCGGACATGATCAGCCGGCCCTTGGCGAAGTCCTTTTCGACGACGCAAGCATTGTAGAGGGCGAGATGCTCCTCGGGCAGGCAATTGCCCGCGCCGCACACCCAGCCCCTGGCCCCCCAGACGAAGAATTCCAGCGCCTGGTCGTCCATGCCGCAGAACAGATCGATATGCGGATAGTCGCGCGCCAGGATGTGCAACTGGTTCACGCTGCCGCTGGATTCTTTGATCGCTCGGAAATTGGTGTTGCGGCCGACGCGGTCGAGGAACTCGGTGTCCATCATCGTGCCGGTGCGGCCGGGGTAGTTGTAGAGCATGATCGGCATGTCGGCCGCCCGGTCGATCGCCAATGCATGGTTGGCGAGTTCCTGCTGCGTGGGCACCGCATAATAGGGCGAGCCGATCAGGATACCGTCATATTTCAGATCGCGGGCGATGAGCGCATATTCGATGCAATCCTCGGTCCGGATGGCGCCGACGCCGGCAATCAGCGGCACACGGCCATGGGCGATCTTCGCGGCCAGCTTGAGCAGGCCCACCCGTTCGTCCCGTGACTGGGCATAGTACTCGCCCGTGGTTCCACCGACGATGACGCCGTGGACACCAGCCGCGATGAGATGCTCCAGGACGGTTTCGAAGCCGGCTCGATCGATCGACCCGTCCTCGTGGAATGGCGTGATGATCGGCGGGATGACGCCTTTGAAGGACATGGATTAGCTCCGCTGTAGCTCACGGAAGGATTGCAAAGAGACGCTACAGAAGTCCGGGCGCTTGGACAGTCGAAATAAAGTCAATCGGCAGGCTACTTTTTTGCGCCCGCTGGTTAGAGCAAATCCATGTTACGCATTTCTCACCTGATAAGGGTGGCCTGAACAAAACTGAAAAGCTCGGCAATCCATGAATTGTCAAGCAACCATCACCAGGAGAGGGTACGATGTCGAAGATGCCGAGCTTCGAGGCTTCACGGCGACAATTTCTACAGTTGGGTGGTAGTGTGGCCCTGACGGCGGCGGGGTTTTCAACAACAGCTCTTGCTGATGCCTCGCGTCCGCTGGTCTATGCTTATGCGAATTGGTCCGATGCTCTCGCAATTACCTTTATCGGAAAGAAGCTGATCGAGGACAATTTTGGTTACAAGGTCCAGCCTCTGCAGGCCGATCCCGGCGTCATCTACGCCTCGCTCCAGTCCGGCAAGGTGGATGCCTTCTCGAATTCCTACATGCAGGGCATGGGCCCGCTGAAGGGCGACTACAAGGGCGGCCAGGCGGACTATGTGAAGAAAGTCGCCAGCGCGATCGAGATTCTCGGCGTCTCCGAAGGGCCGATGACGCAGGGCCTGGCGGTGCCCGACTATGTCGAGATCAACTCGATCGAGGAACTGAACGCGCACGCCGAGAAGTTCGGCGGCAGCATCGTCGGCATCGATGCGGGCTCCGGCCTGATGCAGTCGGCCGACAAGACCATGAAAGCCTATGACCTCAAGCTCAAGCTCGTGGCGGGCAGCGAAGCGGCCATGGAAGCCGCTTTCGGCCGGGCCGTCGGCCGCAAGGACTGGATCGTCGTCACCACGTGGGAGCCGCTGCCGATGTGGACCCAGTACAAGATGCGCTACCTCAAGGACCCCAAGGCGACGATGATGGAAGAGCCGTTCTACTGCTTCCATGCCGTGCGCAAGGACTTCAAGGACAACTTCCCGAAGGCGCACGCATTCTTCCAGAAGTTCCACATTCCCAACGATCAGGAAGCGCTCGTCATGAGTTGGATCGACAAGGGAATGAAGCCCGAGGAAGCCGCTGCCAAGTGGATCGACGACAACAAGGGTAAGGGCCTCATCGAGCAGTGGATCGCCTAATCCTGCTTCTCACTTCGCCACGACGTTCGGGAGCGGATCTCTTCGTTCCTGAACGCCATCCCATTTGACGAGGGAGGGGTTGGATGGACGCCAGCAAACCGGCCATCGAAATCAAGGGACTGTACAAGCTCTACGGCCATAGCCCGCAGACAGCGCTGGACGCGCTGAGGGACGATCCGAGCGCCGCCAGCGTGCCAGGGCATTTCGTGGCCCTCAGGAACATCAATCTCTCGATCCAGCCGGGCAAGATCTGCGTGATCATGGGGCTTTCGGGCAGCGGCAAGTCCACGCTGCTGCGGTGTATCAACCGGCTCATCGATCCAACCGGTGGCCGGATCCTCATCGGCGGGCGCGAGATCATCGGCGCCGGCAAGAAGGATCTCAGGCAGATCCGCTCGAGCACGATAGGCATGGTGTTCCAGCATTTCGCGCTGCTCCCCCACATGTCCGTCGTCGACAATGTGGCTTTCGGGCTGCGCATTGCGGGCATGCCGCGCAGGGAACGGCGCGCCAAGGCGTCCAAGGCGCTGGAACTGGTCGGCCTCAAGGATCTCGACAACCGCAAGCCTTCGAGCTTGAGCGGCGGCATGCGCCAGCGGGTCGGCCTCGCCCGTGCATTGGTGATGGATACGCCCATCCTGCTCATGGACGAACCCTTCAGCGCCCTCGATCCGCTCATCCGCGAGGAAATGCAGCAGGAACTGCTCCGCCTCCAGGCCACGCTCAACAAGACGATCGTCTTCGTCACCCATGATCCCAACGAAGCCGCGACGCTGGGCGACCGCATCGCCATCCTCCTGAAGGGCGAAGTCGTGCAGGAGGGATCGCCGATGGACATCGTGCTGTCGCCCGCCAACGACTATGTGCGCAACTTCGTCAAGGGCATCGACGTCTTCAAGGTGCTCACCGCCGGCCAGGTCATGGAGGCGGATGAGGGCTTCCAGGCCGCCGAATGGAAAAAGCAGGATGTCGTCAAGGTCGGCGCCGATGATCTCATCGCGCCCTACCTCGACCGGCTCTCGTCGGATTCGGAAACCCTGGCGGTGGTCCGGGACGATGGCAGCTTTGCCGGCCAGGTCACCGGCGCCTCCCTGCTCAAGGCGCTGGCGGCCAATATCTCGCCTCCGAACAGGAAGCCTCAGCCCGCTGCCGTCGCCGGCACGTCGAGCAGGAAAGGCGTGGCGGAGGCCATGCAGCGAGCAGTCTGATCATCGCGCCCGGCGCATGAACAAGGAGACGCGTGATGGATTTCTCGGAATTCGCCGACTCGATCGCCACGTCGATCGATGATTTCACTACCTATCTTTCGACGAACTACAGCTTCATCTTCGATTTCATCGGCTCGATCATCAACGGTATCAACGGTCCGCTGGCCACGGCACTCACCAGCGTCCCGGCCTGGGTCATCATCGCCGTCGCCGTCGTCGGCGGCATTCTGCTCGGGCGGATCACGCTCGCCGTTCTCGGCGGGGTAGGCCTCACCTTCATCCTTGCCATGAACCTCTGGGCGGCGGCGATGCTGACCCTCTCCCTCGTGCTGACCGCCGCCTTCATCGCCCTCCTGATCGGCATTCCTCTCGGCATGCTCATCGCCGAGTCCAAGAAGGTCAATGCGGTCGTCGAACCGGTCCTCGACTTCATGCAGACCATGCCGCCCTTCGTGTTGCTGGTCCCCGCGGTGTTCTTCTTCGGGGTCGGCACGGTTCCCGGCGTGATCGCCACGATCTTCTTCGCAATTCCTTTGCCGACGCGTCTCACGGCGCATGGCCTCAGGATGGTCGAAAGCGAAATGGTGGAGGCAGGGGAGGCCTTCGGCGCGGGCCGCATGACCATCCTGTTCCTGATCAAGCTGCCGCAGGCCTTCCGCTCGATCATGGCCGGCGTCAATCAATGCATCATGATGTCCCTGTCGATGGTCATCATCGCCTCGATGATCGGCGCGGGCGGGCTGGGCGACGAGATCATCCGTTCCATCTCCCGGCTTCAGGTCGGCAAGGGGGTGGAGGCGGGCCTGGCCGTGGTGGTTCTGGCGATCGTCATCGATCGCTTCTCCAAGCGCATCAGCCAGAAGGTCGATCCGACCGCCTGAGACGCCCTTCCGGCACGGGACCCATTGCGACGGTGCGGTCAGACCGCGCGGGGTTCCCGCGTCTTTGGCCGCGCCCATGAGACCTGTGCGGCGCGCGGGGAACTCAACCAAGACATGAGACTTTTGCAGCTTCAAGACACTGGAAACCAGCCCGATTTGAGGGAAACCTGCCCCAATTCCAGGCACATCGTTCACGGACATGGGAATGACTGACGATATCATCAAGACTGCAGTGATAACCGGCGCGGCGGGCGGCATCGGGCGCACGATTGCCCGCAAATTCATCGGGAACGGCTTTCGCGTGGTTCTCGGCGATGTTGACGCCGATCAGCTCGCTTCGCTCTGTACGGACCTCAACGCTGACGGCGAGGTGGCCTGGGCGGTGCCCGGGGATCTTCGAACCAAGGCCTATTGCGAAGATCTCGTCGATGCGGCGCTCGACAGGACCGGGCGGATCGACGTTCTGGTGAACAACGCCGGGATCATCACGCGCGGCAACATCCTCGAGACCTCGGACGACGACTGGATCAGGACCTTCGACGTCAATCTCACGGCGGTCTTCTATACCTGCCGCAGGGCGATCGGGCACATGAAGGCGGCAGGCGGCGGTGCCATCGTCAACATCGCGTCCTGCTGGGGTCTCTATCCCGGCCCGGGCCATCCAGCCTATTGCACCAGCAAGGGCGCAGTCGCCACGTTGTCGAAATGCCTGGGGCGCGACCATGCCCCCGATGGCATCCGGATCAACGCGGTATGCCCCAACGAGGTGAACACCCCGATGCTGCGCACCGGCTTCATCAAGCGCGGCTTCGATCCCGACACGGCCATCGACGAGCTCAACCGCAGCGTCCCCCTCGGCCGGATCGCCGAGCCGGAGGACATCGCCGACGTGGTCTGTTTCCTGTCGTCGGATGCGGCCCGCTACATCGCGGGCACCGCCGTCGAGGTCAATGGCGCCAAGCCGGTATATTGAGAGAAGTTCCATGTCGAAGAGACTTGAAGGCAAGGTTGCGATCATCACCGGCGGCGGGCGGGGCATCGGGCTGGGCATCACGCAGCGCTTTGCCGAGGAAGGCGCGCGCATCGCGATCGTGCAGCGAAACGCGCCCCCGCCCTCGATCCTGAGCGAACAGACGGTCTTCATCCAGGCCGATCTCACCCTCCCCGACGAGATAGCCGGTGCCGTGGACCGGACCGTCGAGCGCTTCGGCGGCCTCGATATCCTGGTGAACAATGCCGGCATCATGTTCGAGAAGACCGTCGAGGACATGTCCGAGGCAGATTGGGACCAGATGATGACGGTCAACCTCAAGGCGCCATTCCTGCTCACCAAGAGGGCCGTGCCGCTGATGCGGTCTCGCGGCGGTGGGAGCTTGATCAATATCGGCTCGATCGAGGGGATCGGCTCCAATCCCGGCCATCCGGCCTATTCAGCCTCGAAGGCCGGCATTCATGGCTTTACCGCTGCAGTCGCCGTCGATCATGGGCGGGACGGTATCCGCTGCAACGCGATCGCGCCGGGCTGGATCAATTCGGACCTCAGCGAGATCTACCTGGAAAGCATGCCCGACAGCGCGCGGATCCGACGCGAACTCCTGGCCATGCATCCGGCAGGCCGCCTTGGAGAGCCGCGCGACATCGGCAATCTCGCAGTATGGCTTGCATCCGATGAGAGTACATTCGCGACGGGGCAGGTCTTTGTCGTGGACGGAGGCCGCACCAAGAAGCTGCCACTGCCGATAGGCTGATTTTCATCCTGTTGTCGGCGGCTTGCGACCCTCGTTGCCAACTCACGCCGGTCGAACAATCGGTTCGGCCGGATGCCGTGGCGCCGAGCAACAATGCTCACCGCCTCATCTGGCTCATAGGCCTCCTGAACAAGGACAGGCTTTCCGGATGTTGACTAGCGCCGATGCCGCTCTGGTTCTCGACTCTTCCGTTTTCCGATTGTGGCTGGTCATAACCGGCACACTACCTCTCACTGAACGAGTGGAAGATCGTGGCCGCGAACTCGGGGAGTTGCTTTACACACTGATAGCGGGGTGCTCGCGCGGTGGCCGGACCTTTGAGTATCGGGGAGACCTCACGTCGCTGCCGCAACCGGCCGTGTAGTGGGATGGATCGCGTCCTTGTTACCTAATTCAGCAGGCGTGCGCGGTCGCTCCCATGAATCCCTATCGAGAGCTTCTTCTCACTGAAGGGTATGAGAAACTTCTCTCATTTCATTGACGCTCACGCTTGATTGTCTGCGTTGTAAAATACCCGGAATTTGCGACACATTACGCGGCAATAACCGATGCGTAAGAAGCTTTAGGAATTGCGCGACCGGCGGGCCTGCAGCTGCTTCCGTGACTTTCTCGGGACCGGTCTAGAGCATGTCCTGCGATCGATGAATCGATTGTGATGTGACAGGTGGCTTGTG
>NZ_JASGFM010000029.1:0-83850 GCF_047605565.1 Labrys sp. (in: a-proteobacteria) | reverse complement strand
GCCTTGGCGCCGCCGCCGGCGATGGCCGCCTTCACGTCCTTCTCGACGATGCGGCCATGCGGCCCGGAGCCCTGGATGGCACCGAGGTCGAGGCCGGCCTCCTTGGCGAGGCGCTTGGCCAGAGGCGAAGCGAAGATCCGCGCACCGGCCTGGGCCGGAGCCGTTACAGGCGCCGAAGCAGGAGCGGCGGCTGGCGCAGGAGCACTCGAAGCGGCAGGAACCGGAGCAGCAGATGCCTCAGCAGCAGGAGCCTGAGCAGTCGCCTTGGGAGCCGGGGCACCGCCGGCGGCAGCAACCGCCTTGGCGTCCTCGCCCTCGCCGGCAATCACCGCGATGAGTTCGTTGACCGGCACGTCGGCGGTACCCTCCGGCACCACGATCTTGGCCAGCACGCCCTCGTCGACGGCCTCGACTTCCATCGTCGCCTTATCGGTCTCGATTTCGGCCAGCACGTCACCGGACTTGATGGTGTCGCCTTCCTTCTTCAACCATTTGGCCAGGTTGCCCTTCTCCATCGTGGGAGACAGAGCCGGCATCAATACATTCACGGGCATCGGCAACTCCTCAGCGATAGAGAACGGCTTTGGCCGCTCCGACGACTTCGGCCACGCTCGGCAGAGCCAGCTTTTCGAGGTTGGCGGCATAAGGCATCGGCACGTCCTTGCCCGAGACGCGCAGGACCGGCGCGTCGAGATAGTCGAAGGCCTGCTCGTTGACGCGGGCCGCGATCTCCGACCCCACGCCCGACTGCTGCCAGCCCTCCTCGACCACCACGCAGCGGCCCGTCTTCTGCACCGAGGCGATCACCGTGGCGGTGTCGAGCGGGCGCAGCGAGCGCATGTCGATGATCTCGGCATCGATCCCCTCACCCGCCAGCGCCTCGGCCGCCTTCAGCACATAGGTCATGCCGATCGACCAGGCGACCAGGGTGATGTCCTTGCCCGGCTTGACCACCTTGGCCTTGCCGATCGGCAGGACGAAGTCGTCGAGCTTGGGCACGGGATGGCTGTGGCCGTAGAGGATCTCGTTCTCGAGGAAGATCACCGGATTGGGATCGCGGATGGCGGCCTTGAGCAGGCCCTTGGCATCGGCGGCCGAATAGGGCGCCACCACCTTCAGGCCGGGCACATGCGAATACCACGAACCGTAGTCCTGGCTGTGCTGGGCACCCACGCGCGCCGCGGCGCCGTTGGGGCCGCGGAACACGATCGGGCAGCCCATCTGGCCGCCGGACATATAGAGCGTCTTGGCGGCGGAATTGATGAGGTGGTCGATCGCCTGCATGGCGAAGTTGAAGGTCATGAACTCCACGATCGGCCGCAGGCCCGTCATGGCCGCGCCGACGGCAATGCCGGCGAAGCCATGTTCGGTGATCGGCGTATCGACCACGCGGCGGGCGCTGAACTCCTGCAGCAACCCTTGCGTGATCTTGTAGGCGCCCTGATATTCGGCGACTTCCTCGCCGATCACGAACACGCTCTCGTCGCGACGCATTTCCTCGGCCATCGCGTCGCGCAACGCTTCGCGCACGGTCTGGGTGACGAATTCGGTGCCGGCCGGAACCTCCCCGGAAGCGTCGTGGGCATCCACCGGTGCTGGAGCCGACTGCGCCACGGCGGGTGCGGCGATGGCGGGAGCCGCCACGGGCGCGGCGGCCGGCTGGGCCGGTGCCGAGGCTGCCGGGGCGGCGGCTTCGCCTTCACCCTGGATGAAGGCGATCTTGGTGTTCACGGCGACATTGTCGGTGCCTTCGGGCACCAGGATCTGGGTGAGCACGCCCTCATCGACGGCTTCGACTTCCATCGTCGCCTTGTCCGTCTCGATCTCGGCGATCACGTCGCCGGACTTGATGGTATCGCCTTCCTTTTTGAGCCATTTGGAGAGCTTGCCCTGCTCCATGGTGGGAGAGAGGGCCGGCATCAGGATATCAGGCATGGGTGCCTCGAAGTCTGGAGAATGGGATTTACGCGAGCAGGCCGGGACGGCCGACCGTCACTTCAGGACGTCGGTCCACAGCTCCGAGGGATCGGGCTCGGGATCGTTGGTGGCGAAATCGGCGGAATCGTTGACGATGTCGCGGATCTCGGAATCGATCTTCTTCAATTCTTCCTCGCTGATGCCGTGCTCGCCGAGCAGGCGTGCGCGGCTCTGCTCGATCGGATCATGCTCGGTCCGCATCTTCTGGACTTCGTCCTTCGTGCGGTACTTCGCCGGGTCCGACATCGAGTGGCCGCGATAGCGGTAGGTCAGCATCTCCAGGATATAGGGGCCCTTGCCGGAGCGGGCATATTCGATCGCCTTCTGGCCCGCCGCATAGATGGCGCGCACATCCATGCCGTCGACCTGCTCGCCGGGGATGTTGAAGGACAGGCCGCGACGGGAGAAATCGGTCTGGGCCGAGGCGCGGTTGACCGAGGTGCCCATGGCATATTTGTTGTTCTCGATCACATAGACGACCGGCAGCTTCCACAGGGCCGCCATGTTGAAGCTCTCATAGACCTGGCCCTGATTGGCGGCGCCGTCGCCGAAATAGGTCAGGCTCACCTTGCCGTCGGAGCGATAGGCATTGGCAAAGGCCAGGCCCGTGCCAAGCGACACCTGGCCGCCGACGATGCCATGCCCGCCATAGAAGGCCTTCTCCACCGAGAACATGTGCATGGAGCCGCCCTTGCCGTGCGAATAGCCGCCCCGGCGTCCCGTCAGCTCGGCCATGACGCCGCGGGGAGCCATGCCGGCCGCGATCATGTGCCCATGGTCACGATAGCCGGTAATGACCTGGTCGCCTTCGCGCGAAGCCATCTGCAGCCCGACCACGACGGCCTCCTGCCCTATATAGAGATGGCAGAAACCACCGATCAGGCCCATGCCGTACATCTGCCCCGCCTTCTCCTCGAAGCGGCGGATCAGCAGCATCTCGCGATAAGCGTTGAGCTCCTGTTCGCGGGAGAACGACGATGCCGTCTTGGTTGCCCCCGCTGCCTTGCCCGAGCGGGCGGCAGTCTTCGAAGCCTTGCTAGCGGTAGCAGCGGCCTTTGCGGCTGTAGCGGCCATGAACCCTCCGATTATTGGTGGCTAAGCTGAGGAAGTGCTAGCGCATCCAATATCAAAAAGCGAGAGCCACACCCAAATGCTGCAGTGCAACATATTGAACATGCAACACAATTATGAATTAACTTAAATTCAGTTCATTCAATAATGAACTCAATTCCTGTTATTCTTTTACACATTTTCGTCAAACTTCGGGACGGACAAATAGCCGCCGCGAAACAGAAATCGATTTAGCGGCGGGAAGCCGCAACAAGTGGAAAGCCGCCTCTACTTGGTCAGCAAGACTACTTCGTCATTGGGGTGAACGAGGCCCAGCACGTCACGCGCTTTCTCGTCCAGCATGTCCGGATCGATCGCCTGCGACCTGAGCAGGTTCACACGCCGATCGAGAGCAGCATGCTCCTTCTGCAACAGAACCAGTTCGTTGCCCAGATCCTGCTTCTGCTGGTCGAATTGGTGCTGTGCCTGGATGCCATGCTCGCCATTGAAGGCCTGATAGGAGAAATAAGCGATGGCTGCGGCCGCTCCCGCCAGGAGCGCGAGCTGGTTCAGGATGGCGCGGATGCGTGTGCGAATGACCATGAGGGCATGGTTAAGTCCGGATGGTTGATATTCCGTTGACGCCGCTTGCTGCAGCGCAAAATCTACGGCGTTTCGTCCCCTTCCGCATGCTGGGCCGGCAGGACCGCCATGCAAAAATGCGGCCCAAATAAAAAGCCGGGGAGCGGAAGCCCCCCGGCTTTCGTTTTTACATCGCGTGAATCGGCCTCAGGCGAGTGCCTTCAGGGCAGCGCGGCCGCCATAGAGCGCCTGGGTGCCAAGGGCCTCTTCGATGCGCAGGAGCTGGTTGTACTTGGCCGTACGATCCGAGCGGGCCAGCGAGCCCGTCTTGATCTGCCCGCAATTGGTGGCGACGGCGAGGTCGGCGATGGTGGAATCCTCGGTCTCGCCGGAGCGGTGTGACATCACGGCGCGATAGCCGGCCTTGTGGGCCATTTCCACGGCGGCGAGCGTCTCGGTCAGGGTGCCGATCTGGTTGACCTTGACCAGGATCGCATTGCCCAGGCCCTTCTTGATGCCCATGGACAGGCGCTCGGTGTTGGTCACGAACAAGTCGTCGCCGACGAGCTGCACCTTGGAGCCTACCTTGTCGGTGAGCAGCTTCCAGCCCTCGAAATCGTCCTCGGACAGCCCGTCTTCGATCGACACGATCGGATAGTCCGCCGTCAGCTGGGCGAGATAGTCCGCCTGTTCTGCGATGGAGCGCTTCACGCCCTCGCCGCTGTAATCATAGACGCCGTCCTTGAAGAACTCGGTGGCGGCGCAGTCGAGGGCGAGCATCACGTCCTCGCCCGGCTTGTAGCCGGCCTTCTCGATGGCGCTCATCACGAAATCGAGCGCAGCCTTGGCCGACGGCAGGTTGGGGGCGAAACCGCCCTCATCGCCGACATTGGTGTTGTGGCCGGCATCCTTCAGGCCCTTCTTCAGGGTGTGGAAGATCTCGGCACCCATGCGCAGGCCTTCGGCGAAGGTCGGAGCACCGACCGGCATCACCATGAATTCCTGGAAGTCGATGGGATTGTCGGCATGCACGCCGCCATTGACGATGTTCATCATCGGCACCGGCAGGACGCGCGCGGCGGGACCGCCGACATAGCGCCACAGCGGCAGGCCAGCCGACTGGGCCGCCGCCTTGGCGACGGCGAGGGAGACGCCGAGAATGGCGTTAGCGCCGAGACGCGACTTGTTCGGCGTGCCGTCGAGATCGATCATGGCCTGGTCGATCTGGATCTGGTCTTCGGCGTCCAGACCGCCGAGCGCCTCATAGATTTCGCCATTCACGGCTTCGACCGCCTTTTCGACGCCCTTGCCGCCATAGCGCTTGCCGCCATCGCGCAACTCGACCGCCTCATGTGCACCGGTCGAGGCACCGGAAGGCACGGCCGCACGGCCCGTCGAACCGTCCTCCAGCAAGACATCGACCTCGACCGTCGGATTGCCACGGCTGTCCAGAATTTCGCGGGCGATGATGTCGCTGATGGCGGTCATGGGGCTGCTCCTGTTTGCGATGACGGATTGTTCGTCGCGCTCATAGCGGATGAACGGCCATGGCGAAAGAGCAAAACAACGTCACCAAACTGCCATCTCAGACACGCGCGGCCTTGGACGGCAATAGACGGGCCTGTACTTCGTCGAGCATTTCCTGCCGCGTCGGTGTCATACCGCCTGCAGCTTCGGCTACCTTATGCATGAGATCGATCAGATCCTTGCGCTCGTCTGCCGCAAGCTGTTTGTCGAAGAGCGGCGCCAATTCACGGACAGCACCGAGAAGCTCGGGGTGTTGCGGGCGACATATTCCGCAAAGGTGCGATGTTCGACCAGCTTATCGCCATAACCGAACACAGTGCGGGCGGCTTCGTCGATCAGCTTTTCCGCAGCTGGCAGCACAGCGTGATCGACGCTGCCCAGCTTGATCAGCAGGGCGAGAGCGCCATCGCGCGCTTCCGTTACGGAGCGCACCGCCGCCTTTGCTTCCGCATCCCGAGCCCGCTGCAAGCGTCGCTGGCGCGCCGCCGCGCTGAAATAGGAGGCGATGACTTCATGCCCGTCAAAGCGGATCAGCCAAAAGACGAACCAGCCCATGAAGGCACTCAGGATCAAAGCAATGACCGGCATAGTATTCCCCAGCGTTAGTATGAAGGTCTTGCCACGAAATAGTCACATTGTCACGACAGCCGACATTGAGCCGCGCAAAGCATGTTCGCGCAGGAACACCTGTTTGCGCTCACAGCCTGTTTCGGCCTGCCTTCATGATCCTTGTCGATGACGGCAAATCGCAAAATGCCCTGGGAAACAGCTTGCATGGCTGTTGAAAATCGCCGATTGGCGAGCCGATTATCCGCGCATGGGAGACAGACATGCCCAGTTTCGACCCTTCCACGCTGCAGCTTGGCAGCGAAAGCAAGATCCCCGCCTCGCCCGAGGAAGCCCGGCTCGACAGAGTTCCCAATCCGCAGGCCGATACGCTCTATCTCGCCCGCTTCACTTGTCCTGAATTCACCTCGTTGTGCCCGGTGACGGGGCAGCCCGATTTCGCCCATCTCGTCATCGACTATGCGCCGAAGGACTGGCTGGTCGAGTCCAAGTCGCTCAAGCTCTATCTCACCAGCTTCCGCAATCACGGAGCCTTCCACGAGGATTGCACCGTGGCCGTCGGCCGCCGCCTCGTCGAACTGTTGGAGCCGCGCTGGCTGCGCATAGGCGGTTATTGGTATCCGCGCGGCGGCATTCCCATCGACGTGTTCTGGCAGACCGGCAAGCCGCCCGAAGAACTCTGGCTGCCCGACCAGGGCGTACCGACCTATCGCGGCCGGGGCTGAATCCGGGGCCGCCGGCCCGTCGGCCGGCTCTTCCTCGCAGGCAAGCACCGCGTTTCCAAGAGCCGACCGGGAGGCCGGAGGCCCGGCCCCTCAGCCCTTGGCGATCGCGTCGAACTGCTTCAGGCGTGCCAGCAGCGCCTCGAGCTGGTCGAGCGGCACCATGTTGGGACCGTCGGACGGCGCGTGATCGGGATCCTGGTGGGTCTCGATGAAGACAGCGGCCACACCGACTGCCACGGCGGCGCGGGCGAGCACCGGCACGAATTCGCGCTGGCCACCGGTCGAGGTCCCCTGCCCGCCCGGCTGCTGCACCGAATGGGTGGCATCAAACACCACCGGCGCACCGATCTGCTCGGCCATGATCGGCAGCGCGCGCATGTCGGTCACCAGCGTATTGTAGCCAAAGGAGGCGCCGCGCTCGGTCACCAGCACGTTGGGATTGCCGGCCTCGGTGATCTTGGCGACGACGTTCTTCATGTCCCACGGCGCCAGGAACTGCCCCTTCTTGACGTTGACGACCCGGCCGGTACGGGCGGCCGCCACCAGGAGATCGGTCTGGCGCGAGAGGAAGGCTGGAATCTGCAGCACGTCGACGACCTCGGCGACCTTGGCGCATTGGTCGTTCTCATGGACGTCGGTAATGACGGGCACGCCGAACTTCTCGCGGATCTCAGCAAAGATCGGCAACGCCTTGTCCAGGCCGACGCCGCGAGCCCCCTTGGCCGAGGTGCGGTTGGCCTTGTCGAAAGAGCTCTTGTAGATCAGGCCCATGCCGAGCCTGTCGGTGATCGCCTTGATGCCGGTCGCCATTTCCATGGCGTGGTCGCGGCTCTCCATCTGGCAGGGGCCTGCGATCACGGTGAGCGGCAGCGCGTTACCGATGCGGAGCTTGCCAAGGGAAACGACGGAGTGGGCGACGGTCATGGGCGATCCTGGAACTGAGAGGTCATGCCGGAGATAAGGCTGCAGGCGCGCGAAGGCAAGTTCGACTCCCCTCGTGGAGCGGTTCTCTCTCCGCTCAGGCCCTGAGCTCTTCGAAAATCAGGGCTGTGCCGAAATTGTCGGCGGCCGCTACTGCCAGGTGCTTGCGATGGCGGACGAAGGGGATGCCTGCCTGATCGAGGCGGGCAGCCATGCCATCGAGGGGCGCCGTCACCTTGAAAGCGGCAAGGCGCGGACCATCGGCCAGCGATAGCGTCGGCTCAAGGCCGAGCACGTCACGGTAGCAGTCGGGCGACATTGCCTCCACCGTCCCGCGGGGCGTGACGATCGCCATGTTCCGGGCGCTGGCGCAGACCGCCCTCGATCCGGTGAAGGCTTCGAAGAAGGGCACGGTTGCCGCCGGTTCGGCGGCCAGCATGACGATGCCTCCAAGCTTGACGGTCCCGTTTGCATGGCGCTGGAAGTCGGGATTCCAGAAATTCTGCGGCTCGTGCTGCTGCGTGGCAAAAAAGCCTGACGCCGGCATGGCTGCGTCGGCGGCGAAGGCGAGCGTGAAGGCGACGCGGACCTCCGAACCATCCGGCCGCCTCGCCTGGCGTTCGAAAAAGAACGGCTCGAAACCACCGATACCGGCCTCGTCGAAGGCCAGCCTGTCGGCAGCGGCATCCTGCGCCTCGACCACCAGCATGGCGAAGCCGTCGCCATAGCGATCAAGATAATCTCGGGAGAAGGTGGCAAAACGCGAGCGATCGGCCCAGACAGCATCGGTGATGCCTTCGCTGCCGACCGTGATCAGCTCCAGGAAAGTGCCCGGGAACTGCACCACATGGTTCTCGGTGCCCCAGGGGTGGCGGTTGCGGGCGCCGACCGTGAAGCCAAGCGCCCGGTAATGCGAGGCAGCGGCCTCGAGGTCGCGAACGGCAAGAACGAGATGGTCGAGACCGCGTGACATGGCGCAACTCCGGATGGGGAGCGGGTCTTCAGACCCGCTTGGAAACGAACCGGCCCATCAGGCGGGTCTGAAGACCCGCCCCCCCGATCACACCAGGCGGCTCTGTTCGACGGCGGCCGCGATGAAGCTCGAGAACAAGGGATGCGGCTCGAAGGGACGCGACTTCAGTTCGGGATGGTACTGCACGCCGATGAACCAGGGGTGGTCGGCATATTCGATCGTCTCCGGCAGCAGGCCGTCCGGCGAGGTGCCGCAGAACACCATGCCCTTGTCTTCCAGGCGCTCGCGATAGCTCATATTCACTTCGTAGCGATGGCGATGGCGCTCGGAGATCGAGACATTGTCATAGATACCGGCGATCTTGGAGCCCGGCTTCAGCGTCGCCTGATAGGCGCCGAGCCGCATGGTGCCGCCGAGATCGCCGCCCTGAGCGCGCTGCTCGAGTTCGTTGCCCTTCATCCACTCCGTCATCAGGCCGACGACCGGCTCCTTCGTTGCGCCGAACTCGGTCGAATTGGCATTCTTGATGCCGGCGAGCGAACGGGCGCCCTCGATCACCGCCATCTGCATGCCGAAGCAGATGCCGAAATAAGGCACCTTGCGCTCGCGGGCGAAGGTCACCGCCTTGATCTTGCCCTCGGCGCCGCGCTGGCCGAAGCCACCGGGCACCAGGATGCCATGGACGTGCTCCAGATGCGGAGCCGGATCATCCTGCTCGAAGATCTCGCTCTCGATCCAGTCCAGCTTGACCTTGACGCCATTGGCGATGCCGCCATGGGTCAGCGCCTCGGTAAGCGACTTATAGGCATCCTTCAGGCCGGTATATTTGCCGACGATGGCGATGGTAACCTCGCCCTCGGGATTGTGGATGGTCTGGGAGATCTTGCGCCAGCGCGACAGGTCCGGCTTGGGCGCATCCTCGATGCCAAAGGCGGCCAGCACCTCGGTGTCCAGCCCCTGCTCGTGATAGGCGATCGGCACGTCATAGATCGACGCGACGTCGCGCGCCTCGATCACCGCGGTCTCGCGCACATTGCAGAACAGAGCAAGCTTGCGGCGCTCTTCCTTGGGGATCTCCCGGTCGGAACGGCAGAGCAGAATGTCGGGCTGGATGCCGATCGAGCGCAGTTCGGCCACCGAATGCTGCGTCGGCTTGGTCTTGAGCTCGCCGGCCGAGGGAATGAAGGGCAGCAGCGTCAGATGGGTGTAGATGCAGGCGCCGCGCGGCAAATCGGACTTGATCTGACGGATCGCCTCGAAGAAGGGCAGCCCCTCGATGTCGCCGACGGTGCCGCCGATCTCGACCAGCACGAAATCCACGCCGTCATTGCCCTTGAGGACGAAGTCCTTGATGGCATTGGTCACATGCGGGATGACCTGGATGGTGGCGCCGAGATAGTCGCCGCGCCGTTCCTTGGTGATGATGTCGAGATAGATCCGGCCTGTGGTGATGTTGTCGTCCTTGGAGGCCGGACGCCCGGTGAAGCGCTCGTAATGGCCAAGGTCGAGGTCGGTTTCGGCCCCGTCGTCGGTGACGAAGACCTCGCCATGCTCATACGGGCTCATCGTGCCCGGATCGACATTGAGATAGGGATCGAGTTTGCGAAGGCGGACTTTGTAGCCGCGCGCCTGCAAGAGGGCGCCGAGGGCGGCTGAAGCCAACCCTTTTCCAAGCGAGGAGACCACGCCGCCGGTGATGAAAATGTACCGCGTCATGGACCCCCACTTAGACAAAAACACAATGATTCGACGAGCGGGCAATCGCTGCCCGCAGGATTATTTTCAAGTGACGCAAAGCGTTTTGCGATTTGGTGGAATCACCAAGAATCGCAAAGACGCGTCGGAACAATGAGTTAGAGCAAATAAGCGTTCGAGCTTGAACGCGCTTTGCTCTAGGACGCTACAGTCCCAAGCCCGACAATCACGCTGCCGGGCTGTTCATTACGGCTTGGCCGGTGCAGCCGGTTCGCCACCGCCCTGCAGCTGGTCGAACACCGATCCGCCATTGGACGGGGCCGGAGCCGGAGCCGCCGGTGCGGGCTGGGCAGGCGTGGCCGGCTGGCTGGTCGGCGCGGCCGGACGATATTGGTCGAGCAGCGAACCACCCGGACGGCTCTGCTGATTGGCAAGAATCGTCAAGAGCAGGCTGGTGATGAAGAAGGCAGCCGCGAGGCCCGCCGTCGTCCGCGTCAGCAGATTCGCCTGGCCGCGTCCGGTCATGAAACCGCCCGAGCCGCCGCCGATGCCGAGCCCCCCGCCTTCGGAGCGCTGCAACAGCACCACAACAACAAGGGCCAGGACCACCATCAGGTGGATCGAGATGAGAACGGTTTGCATGGACTGATCCGGAAAGAATTCGGGCGCGTTCCTACACGAAGCGAGGGCCGCTGACTACCCCTGTCATATGGGAAGCTGGCATGAGTTGCGCCAGCCCCCCGTTCTTGAAGCTCAGGCGGGCTACCTGGCGGCGACAAACGCCTCGTGCTCGCGCACGAGTTCGCCCGACAGCGCCTTGGCAATCAGGGTCCGTGTCTCCGGGATACCGTAGATCGCCGCAAAGGAGCCGAAGCGCGGACCGCGCTGCTCGCCCAGGAGAATGCGATAGAGCGTGTTGAACCACTCCAACGAGACGCCGGGGCGCTCGGGCGTGGCGCCCTTGGCCTTGAAGTCCTGATAGGGCGGCAAGCTGCGGCCGACATCATAGACCTTGTCCTGTATCATCGCCGCATCGGCATCGGCCGGCAGCTCGCCGAGGGCGTCGGACAGCGCCATGAGGGCGGCGCGCTCGGCGTCATCAGGCACCGAATACTGCTTGGCCGGCTTCACGAAGTCCCGGAAATAGCGGATCGCGTACTCGACCAGCCTGTCGAGCTGCGGGTGGGTCTGCGGCGATGCGTCCGGCGCATGGCGGCGCAGGAAGCCCCACAGCACGTCCTTGTTCTCCGCATTGGCGACGGCAACCAGATTGAGCAGCAGCGCGAAATTGATCGTAGTCCGCGCGCCTTCCTGGCCGATCGTCTCTGGGGCCGGTGGATTTCCGCCGTGAATATGCCAAACCGGGTTGCCGAGCTGGTTCTTGGCATCCTGTCGCCCGAATCCGCCCAGAAACTGCAGATACTCGTCGACGGCTCGCGGAATGACGTCGAAATGCAGCTTCTTGGCCGAGCGTGGCGACTGGTACATGTACAATGCCAGGCTCTCCGGCGTGGCATAGGTCAGCCATTCGTCGATGGTCAGGCCGTTGCCCTTCGACTTCGAGATCTTCTGGCCGTGCTGGTCGAGGAAGAGCTCGTAGACATAGTGCTCCGGGGCGGTACCGCCGAGGATCTCGCAAATGGCATCATAAACAGGCGCGTTGGTCTGGTGGTCCTTGCCGAACATCTCGAAGTCGACATCGAGCGCCGCCCAGCGCGCGCCGAAATCCGGCTTCCATTGCAGCTTCACCTTGCCGCCGGTGACCGGCAGCGTCTTGTCGACACCGTCCTCATCGGTGAAGGTAATGGTACCCGCCTTGGCATTCACATCCTTGAGCGGCACATAGAGCACCCGCCCGCTGCTCGGAGAGATCGGCAGGAACGGCGAATAGGTCGCCTGCCGCTCCTCGCCGAGGGTCGGCAGCATGACGGCCATGATCTCGTCGTACTTTTCGGCAGCCTTCAGCAGCACGGCATCGAGCTTGCCGGATGCGTAATATTCCGTCGCGCTGGCGAATTCGTAGTCGAACCCGAACGTATCGAGGAAGCGGCGGAGCATGGCGTTGTTGTGATCGCCGAAGCTCTTGTAGTCGCCGCCAAACGGGTTGGGAACACGGGTCAGCGGCATCTGCAAATAGGGCTTGAGCGCTTCGGGATCCGGCACATTGTCCGGGATCTTGCGCATGCCGTCCATATCGTCGGAGAAGCAGAGCAGCCGGGTCGGGACGCGATCTTCCGTCAGCAGGCGAAACGCATTGCGCACCATGGTGGTCCGCGCGACCTCGCCGAAGGTGCCGATATGCGGCAGGCCCGAGGGACCATAGCCGGTCTCGAACAGGACCTCTTTCTTGTCGCCGGACCGCTTCTGCAGACGGGCGACGAGCTTCCTCGCCTCCTCGAATGGCCAGGCGGCGGAGACATTGGCGGCCGCGACGAGCTCGGCCGGATAGAGATTTGACATGTTCGATCCGATTTTTTCTGCTGCTTGTGGAGGGGAAGCCAGGCGGCGTGCGAGACGGCTTGATTTCCCTCGACCGCAAGCGGAAGGCACAGCCATATTCAGGCTGGGCCGCAGCGTCAATCTTGGCGCGAGCAAATGATCGATCGAGGGGCTTCATGACGCCGCTTCTGGACTATCTGACAGCCGCTCTCGTCACCCTGCTCGTGGTGGTCGATCCGCCCGGCCTCGGCCCGATCTTCCTGGGTGTCACGCGCGGCATGAACAAGGAGCAGCAGCATTCGGTCGGCTGGCGCGCCAGCGTGATCGGCTTCGGCGTGCTCGCCTTCTTCGCCATTGCCGGCGAACCCTTCCTCAGGCTGCTCGGCATCACCACCCCGGCCTTCCGCATCGCCGGTGGCCTCCTGCTATTCGCTATCGCCTATGAAATGGTGTTCGACCGCTCCAACGTTCGCAAAAACGAAACCGCGGAGACCGCCATCACCAAGGATTTCATCTCCAATGTCGCCGCCTTTCCGCTGGCGATCCCGCTGATCGCCGGCCCCGGCGCCATCACCGCTGTGATGCTGCTCTCCGCCCAGGCCCATGGCGAGCCCGCCAAATTCGCCTCGCTGTTTCTCGTCATCGCCTTCGTCACGGCCTGCTGCTACGTCTCGTTCCGGCTGGCAGGGGTGATCAACAAGCTCCTCGGGATCACCGGCAATGTCGTGCTGACACGGCTTCTCGGCATCGTGTTGTCGGCCCTGGCGGTACAGTTCATCGTCGACGGGGTCAGGGCGATCGTGGCCGGATAGCGGGCCCGCAGCGCGTTCGGCTTCTTTTCCGTCACCGGGGCGGCGTGATGATCGCGCTTCCTGACGCGCCCGACAGCAAAACGCCGGCCACAGGACGTGACCGGCGCTTCGGATAGCCTGTCGATGGGCCTCGTCCGATTTCAGAACGGGATGTCGTCATCCATGTCGGCCGAGGAGAACTTGCTCGAGCCGGCCGGTGCCGGGCGACGTTCCATCGGGCTCGACGAGCCGAAATCGTTGCCCTGATAGTCCCGGCCGCCATCGCCCTGCCCGCCGCCACGCGAATCCAGGAGGGTCATCTCGCCGCGATAGCGCTGCAGCACGATCTCGGTGGAATATTTCTCCACGCCCGAGGCATCGTTGTATTTGCGGGTCTGGAGCTGGCCCTCGAGATAAACCTTGGAGCCCTTCTTCAGATATTGCTCTGCGATGCGCGCCAGCCCTTCATTGAAGATGACCACGCTGTGCCACTCGGTCTTCTCCTTGCGCTCGCCGGTGGCCTTGTCACGCCAGCTCTCCGTCGTGGCAATACGCAGGTTGACAACCGGTTCGCCCGAATTGAGCCGCCGCACTTCCGGATCGCGGCCGAGATTACCGACCAGAATGACCTTGTTCACCGAGCCCGACATCGAGGCTTCCTTCCTTCGCTTCACAGCCTGCCGGCCTAACCGGCCCGCACGCCCCATGGCGCCCCGAGGGGCGCCTCCATCATTCCTGCTCTAGCATGCTCCCGGCGCCGCACCCGCAAGGGATTTGGCTTCATGCACAATTAGTTTGTTCCACATTTGTTCGCACAATGCAAGCGCCTGACCTTAACTATCCGCTTACCAAACCGCGCCAAAGGCCCTGCCATGTCGAACTTGGCCATTTCGCCTCGAATCATGTGGGAATCTGCAGTATCCGGCCAAGAAAACCTTGCCTTTGCCCGATAACTTGCCCAACAAGCAGGTCGAAAATCCGAGCCGCGCTTTCCGTCATCGCTCTTTCGCCACATTGGGCGTGCAGGGGAGCCGCACACTTCAATTCTTAGTTCCATACGAGGGCAGCAACATGGCAGGACCAGGACAACAGCGCGAAGCGAGCGACGGGGCCAACACGGTAGCGGCTCTGGGTTTGCGGCGCGCCGCTTTGCGCGGCATGCTCGCTTCCCCGATCATCGATGCCGACGACCAGAAGGGCCTGCGCGACGAACTCGTCGCCGAACTGCGCTCCATCGCCAATTCGATCTCCCGCGCTCCCGCCAAGAACGCGGTCGAGCTCTGCGCCAAGCTCGACGTGCTCGGTGAGGAATATCGTCCCGACGGCGACAGCGGTTCCATTCGCGAACTGATCGCCTCGATCCGCCGCGACGTCGTCAGCCTGACCGGCCGCCCTGCGGCCCAGGAGCGCGCCTCCTTCCAGACGATCCGCCCGCTGCACAATGCCCGCGCCGCCGAAACGACCCAGCAGCCGGCTGCGGCCGAAGCAGCTGGCGAAGCCAAGGCTGACTAAGCCTTTCTTCGTCGCCGGAAACATCGCCCCCGCGGAGCGATCCGCGGGGGTTTTTCTTTGACTTCCGCCCTCCCCCTCTGGAACTGCCGGGAGCAAGGCGCGTCCGGTCGATTTCGCCTCGTGGCGCAACGCCTCGCCCCAAACGAAAGGGGCAGGCTCGCGCCTGCCCCTTCATCACATCGGCATCCGGACCGACAAGCGCCCTTATTGAGCGTTGTCGCCCTCGCCTTCGTCGTCGCTGCTGCCGCCTTCGTCGCCACCACCGGCACCGCCGCCGCTGCCAGCGCTGAGCACCTGGCCGTTGACGCTCACCGCCTTGGTCGCCGCGTCGAAATCGACATCCCAGACAGCCTTGCCGTCAGCACCGGTCTTGGCCAGTCCCTTGATCAGGGCGATGCCCATCAGGGCCGATTCCTTGTTGGGAACCTGCGCGGCGTTCACGGCCGCGATGATCTGGTCGAGATTGGTGGCCGAAATCGTCACCTTGCCCTTCTGGCTCGGCATGACGCTCATCTTGCCTTCAGCGCTCACGGCGCCGGCCGGGGCGGTGAAGGTGCTGGGCGCCAGGGTCACATGCGGCTGTCCGGCCATGAAGAGGGCCAGGAATTGCGGCGTCAGCTCGTTGGGGATCGGCGGATCCTTGCTCGCATCGAAATTCTCGATCGCCAGCTTGGTGATGGCCTCGAGATCGACGCCCTCGAACTTCACATCGATATTGCCCTGGCCCGGAACCAGCGGAGCCACCCAGCCTGGGATGACCGGAGACTGCGGCAGCACCAGCCCATCATATTTAATGTCGATGCCGTAGGAGGCATCCTTGACCGCACCGGTCATGCCGACGCCGTAGCTGAGGCTGCCAAGCTTGACCGGACCGACAGGCGTGTCGATGGTGACTTCATTCAGCTTGGTGGTGCCGGACAGGTTGTTCCACAGCGGCAGGGCTGCAGTCAGCTTCTGCTTGATCTCGGCCTGCTTGGCGATCAGTTCCTTGGGATCCTTGGAATTGGCGGCCATGCCAATGAATTCCAGCACCGTGGAAAGCTGGAAATTGTCGATCTTGCCATCGGTGGTCAGCGACTTGGCCGCGACCTTGATGGTCAGGGGCTTGGTCTTGCCGACGATGTTCTCGACGAAATCGGTGGCCGAACCGGTGGTGCTGACGTCGACGCCCCCACCGCTGCCGGCGGCTCCGGTCAGCTTGGAGGTGATCGCGCCCATGCTCGCGGTCACGGTGCTCTCCGCATCGTCCATGTCCATCGACATCGAGGCGCAGGTCGCTTCATAGCTCGAGAAGGTCGAGATCTTGGGATCGAACACGCCCGTCGACTTGCAAGGCGCCGTAACCTTCATCGCGAAAGGCTTGTCACCCTGGGTGCCGCTGAAATTGTAGTTGATCGGCGAATCGCTGGTCACCGCATAGGTGCCGTCCGAATTGGGCGTGGCCAGATAGGTGATCGGATCGAAGCTCGCAGTGACGCCGGCTCCCTTGAGCTGGGCCAGGGTGGAGCTGAGGTCGAGCTTCACGGCATAGGCACTGCCCTGCGGGGTGATCGACAGGATGCCCTTCTCGAAAAGGCCGCTGCCGAGCGTCTTGGCGAGGCTGTCCTGCAGTTGCTTGGCGCCATCCGCCGATACGCCCTGCGCAAAGGCGGGAGCGCTCAGCAGCGTCGCGGCCAGCAGCGTGCTCCGAAAAGCCAGCCTGGCGGCGGGACTGCGGCGTTTCATGCGAAGAAGTTGCATGGAGTTTCCTTCAGTGGGTGGTAAGCCGTTTCGCGGCGCACTCTTAACGCATAATCATGAGGTGCGCACGCCTGGGTCGATGAAAGAGCGGTGGACGTTCAGAACCGGCTTTGAACCGGTACAGCAGCACTAGGCCCCGTCGCGATCGGAAACGAGGTGCCGAAACGCACATGACACATTCGATAGTCTCCGTGACGGGAGCGTTTATCACGCTGCAGGTGGATCATCCTGAGGCTGTTATGGATTATGGATGAGGCAACGGACAGTTCCGCACGTCACAAACCTTCCTCGATACAGACAACGACGCGCGAGCGCCGCCGAGTAGCCATGCGGCGGTCACCACCCAGGGTAGCATCCTAGCACCAGCCCTCAATCGATACATGACAAGAGGTCAAAAAAACGGCGAGAACCGCGATTGCCAGCATGAAACGTTTACGGTTTCGCAGCATTATGCGATGAAAACAAAAGTGCCCTCGGTAATGGTTCGGTGTTAGACCTACATCGCTGCCGTCCGAAAAAATGGAAGCGACAATGACAATTCTGAAGATCCTCACCGCCGTTTTCGTCCTGGCCGGCCTGGCAGCCTGCGCCAGCGACTATGGTCAGGCCGACCGCCGTCCGGCTTACGTCGTCGGTCCGGATACGCCGTTCCCGCGCTGAGCCCTGCGGCCGTAACAAACGCCTTGCCGGTCATTCGTACGGGTCGAGGTTGTTCATCTATGGCGCTGTAAAATTCGGGCTACAGCCCCTATCAGGTTTTTCAGCCTGCACGAACGCCCTGCCGATCCGGTAGGGTTTTCTTTTGGTAGAAGCATCAGCCCGGCACGTTTTTCCCCAACACAGTGAAGCTCATCAGCAACCGCGCCCCTTCTGATCAAGACATGGGGTGGTGCAGCACCATGGGTACGTCCGCTGCTTGAGAGAGGCCCCCGACGGGAAGGATCCTGAGCCAAACTTGGCGCAGCCACGGCGAGGAGCTGCCCGCCAGCCTCTCAAAAGAAAAAACCCGGCGCGCATCGACGGCCGGGTATTCAGTTACATGACAATGAGTACGCCGGTCAGAAGGGGGACTGCCGACCGTCGCACTGAATTATCGGACGAGCCGGCAGGAAGCTGCAACCGGTGGACACGGGCGGCACAGGGATTGTGGAAAGACAACAAAGGACTGGCAGCACGCGATCGCCTGGCGCCCCCATACCAAGGTATGGATTGTTGGGAACCGAGCCGGTCTCTACGATCCAAGGGCTTCTTTGGAAATGGAAGCTGGAGGCCCGGGTCTTTAATCAGACAGCCCCCCAGCCCTAAGCCGGGCCTCCTATTTTACCTCCCCCTCATCAAGCCGATCCGGTCAAGCCAGCGTGCCAATTCAGCGGCGCTCGCTGCTCCGGCAGGCTGTCTAGGTCCCACGAACCAAAGGCGATCTCACCGAGCCCAACCTTGTTCCCGGTGAAGCGAATCCTTTTCGTCGGCCAAAGAAAACCCGACGCTGTCGGACGCCGGGCCAAGGTGGTTGCCTGCGGCACCTTATTGCACCGCAAGGTGAATTGTGGAGGTTCGGCATAATTCGAACGTGATATTGCACCGCACGGACAGTGGCGCCCTTGCCCCTCCGGAACCCGAGGTACCTTGGGCACCATATACCTTCGGTTGAGTGGGCGGCAAATGCCACAATCTGAACAAGAAGTGATAGCACCTGACTTCGAGGGAGGAATTGGGGGGCGTCATGGAGAACCACATGCGCTTCATTCGCAATACCTCAACCCTGACAAAGGCCCTGTCCGCCGCCCTCCTTGGCGCTTCCCTGTTCGCGACTCCCGTTCTCGCCAACAATGGCAAGGGAGGTGGTGACGGTGGTGGCAATGGCGGTGGCCACGGTAATGGGAATGGTTCGGCTCATTCCTCCAGCGCCTCTGCTGGAGACAGCGACCAGGGAAGCACATCAGACCTTTCGGCAAGCCAGCTTGGTAAGTTGAACGGCTTTCTTCATGCTTCGCCATCTGCTCTCAAGCATGCGTCGCCGAAGTCGGCTATCGGGAAGGTCGTGGCCTATGGCGGCTTGCTGGAGGGCTATCTTTCTCCCCAGCAGGGCACGACGGCTCCGACCCTCGCTCAACTGGCGGCAGCCCTTGCGGCAGCGACCAACAAGCCTCTCACTCCGGCTGTGATCGAAGCTATAAACGCCAAACTGGCCGCGACCAGTCCGACGTTGGCCACGGCAATTTCCGGATATAGCGGCGGCGCATCCGGCCTGGCCAAGGATATTTCCAACGCGGCGTAGCACACGCCGCACTCGATAAGTCAGCGTGCCAATTCACCATCGGTCGCTGGCTCCAGCCCGGTCGGGCGCCATTCAAACACCCGATCGGGCTACCCAAAGAAAAACCGCAGCGATGACAAGCAGGCAAATTGGGCTGTCGCGCAAGGCAGTCTGAGGGGCTTCTGAAACAAAGGCCGGTTGCCAGGCCAATACAGACATGAATGCCGGGATCTTCCGTTCTTGCCCGCCAGAGGCAGCCTTCCACAATGCGGGCCGCCCATTCAACCCATCCGGGAAGATGGCGCAATATCGACGTCGATGAGGGAAGTGGCGGAGACGCAGGGATTCGAACCCTGGATACCCTTGTGGGGTATGCTCATTTAGCAAACGAGTGCCTTCAGCCTCTCGGCCACGTCTCCATTGCCACCCGGATAGACAATCCCGGTCTGGCAATCAAGGTAAAATCGCAACCACCCCCAAGCTTTGTGACGGACACCGTCACGGACGCGGCCCAGCGTCCCGCACGGCAGGGCATGGCGGGAGAACAAGCCGACCTTGGATGTCGCAGGCGATCTTGCGATGGGCGAGTTCGCGAGATTGCAAATCGGCTCGATGAAGCGCCTGGGACGAGCCAGCATTTCCACTGACACGCAGTTTGTTCTAGGAAGCGTCAAGGAGAGACAGCATGAACAGCACTGCCAAGTCCCAAGCCGCCATTCCCAGCTCCGCGATCACGCCCAGCCGAGATATCGAGCGCCTGCTCGAGATCATGGCGGCCTTGAGAACTCCCCGCACCGGCTGCCCCTGGGACCTCGAGCAGGATTTTGCCAGCATCGCCCCCTATACGATCGAAGAGGCCTATGAGGTGGCCGATGCCATCCAGCGTGGCGACATGGCCGATCTCACCGACGAGCTCGGCGACCTCCTGCTGCAGGTGGTTTTTCATGCCCAGATGGCGCGCGAAGAAGGTCTGTTCGATTTCGGCAGTGTCGTCGAGGCGATCACCACCAAGCTGATCCGCCGCCACCCGCATGTCTTCGGCGAGGCCAGGAACCTGCCGCCGGCTGAGGTGAAGAAACTCTGGGCTGAGATCAAGGCGCAGGAAAAAGCCGAACGCGCCCGCCGTCATCCCCCAGCCGGCCCGGAAAGCGCCCTCGAAGGCGTGCCTGCCGCCATGCCGGCGCTGACGCGAGCCGTCAAGCTTCAAGAGAAAGCGGGCAAGGTGGGCTTCGACTGGAACGACATCCGCATGGTGCTTGCCAAGGTACGCGAAGAAGCGGACGAGATCGAAGCCGCACTCGATGAAGGGGCCGACAAGGACGCACTGACGGCGGAAATCGGCGATCTGCTTTTCGCCGTCGCCAACATCGCCCGCCATGCCCATGTCGATGCGGAAGGCGCCCTGCGTGGTGCCAATGCCAAGTTCGAGAGGCGCTTTCACTTCATCGAAGCCCGCTTGAGCGAGAAGGGCACGACACCGGCCCAGTCGAGCCTGGACGAGATGGATGGCTTGTGGAACGAGGCCAAGCGAGCCGGGCTGTAACCCCCTCTCCTTCTCCCGTGAGCATCGCTTTCCCAGCGAGTTCGATGGCACTTCCAGCCGTCGCACAGCCTCGCTGGCCGTGCGCGGCATTCCGTGCGACAACCCCGGACGCACCCGCATTCCTCGTCCCGCGTGATCCGCCATGTCGTCCAGCCTCCCCCCTGCCGATGCATCCGCCGCCCTCAGCGTGGAGGAACGGCGCGAGGCCATCGTCAATCTGGTGCGTCAGCACGGCTTCGTCGGCGTCGAAATGCTGGCCAGTCGATTCGGCGTTACCGTCCAGACCATCCGGCGTGATCTCAACGATCTGAGCGGCGAAGGACGGCTGGCCCGCTATCGCGGCGGCGGCGGCCTGCCTTCGAGCGTCGCCAATATCGACTACAGCGCTCGCCAGATCATGAACCAGGCGGAAAAGGAGCAGATCGCCAAGCTGGTGGCGCGTCACGTCCCCGATCACGCTTCCATCTTCATGAATATCGGCACCACCACGGAGGCCGTGGCCGCCGCGTTGATCCACCATCAGGATCTGCGGGTGATCACCAACAATCTCAACGTGGCGACGATTCTCTCGCGGCACACCGATTTCGAGATCACCATCACCGGCGGCTCCGTGCGCAACCGGGATGGCGGCGTGCTCGGCCCGGCCTGCGTGGACATGATCAGCCAGTTCCGAGTCGATATCGGCATCATCGGCATCAGCGGCATCGACAGCGACGGCACACTGCTCGATTTCGACTATGACGAGATTCGCGCCGCCCAGACCATCCTGCGCAACGCCCGCAAGACCTATCTCGTCACCGACCACACCAAGTTCCAGCGCAGACCCCTGCTGCGCATGGCGTCGATCACCGAAGTGAGCGCCGTCTTCGTCGACCAGACTCCCCCTCAGGCACTTGCCGAATTGCTGGCGAGCAGCGGCACGGAGCTTCACATCGCCAACCTCTGATTGCGCAACACCGCCTCGACGAGAATTGTGACACTGTTTGTCACCTAAAATTCGCCGCCACGTCATTTTCGAATCCCTGCATTCCGAAAATGACGCATTGAAGCGCAAGCGACATTCTACATCTATGCTCGGCTCATCTTTCTCGCCGCCCCGCAAAATCGCGTTACCATGGTACCGCGATTTATAAAACCACCAAATAACCCCAGTGTTTTCGACGAACCGACGACTGGTTCATTCATGTTGCAGCGCAACCTGGGTGCCTGCAATGTCGTTTCTGAATAAATCAACCTCGACCAAAAATGTTCGTTTCTATGAAAACGAAAGAAAAAACTTTCTGTTGCGAAAACAAGAAAGCGCGACAACATTGCCGCCGAAACAAGCGCCTTCATCAATGAAGGATCGAAATACAGGGAGACGGAACGCCATGGTCCACGCCACCTCGCCATGCTCGACCGCCGTCCCCGCCACTGCCCTGCCGCGGAGTGACACCCCATGAATCAACAGGCTTCCGCAAATGAGATTTTCGACGTCTTCGTGATCGGCGGGGGCGTCAATGGATGCGGCATTGCCAGGGACGCCGTTGGTCGTGGCTATTCTGTGTATCTGGCCGAGATGAACGATCTGGCCAGCGGCACGTCGTCCAAGGCTACCAAGCTGATCCATGGCGGCCTGCGCTATCTCGAATATTACGAGTTCCGCCTGGTGCGGGAAGCCCTCACCGAACGTGAGATCGTCTGGCACAACGCACCCCATCTCGTCCACCCGCTGCGTTTCGTGCTGCCCTATTTCAAGGGCCTGCGGCCAGCCTGGATGCTGCGGATCGGCCTGTTCCTCTACGATTATATCGGCGGCCGCAAGAAGTTGCCGCCCACCCGGACGCTCGATCTGCGGCGCGACGAAGCCGGCAAATCGCTGAAGCCGATCTTCTCGAAAGCTTTCGAATATTCCGACTGCTGGGTGAACGATGCCCGCTTCGTGGCCCTCAATGCCCGCGATGCCGCCGACCGCGGCGCCATCGTCCGCACTCGCTGCAAGGTCGTCTCGGCGCGCCGCGACGCCGGCCTGTGGCACATCCGGCTGCGGGACCAGATCAATGGCACGGAAAACGAGGTCACGGCCCGTCTCCTCGTCAACGCCGCCGGTCCCTGGGTCGACACCGTGCTGGCGGATGTCGTCGCGCACAAGGAGCCGAACCAGGTGCGCCTGGTCCAGGGCAGCCACATCATCGTGCCCAAGCTCTTCGACCACGACCGCTGCTACATCTTCCAGAACCCGGACGGGCGCATCATCTTCGCCATTCCCTATGAAGATGAATTCACCCTGATCGGCACGACCGACCAGGACTACAAGGATGATCCGGCCAAGGTCGCGATCACGTCCGGCGAGACGGAGTATCTGTGCAAGGCGGCAAGCGAGTATTTCGCCAAGGAAATCAAGCCAGCCGACATCGTCTGGACCTATTCCGGCGTGCGGCCTCTCTATGACGATCACGCCACCGCCGCCCAGGCAGCCACCCGCGACTATGTCATCAAGGAAGAGTTGATCGACGGCGCGCCGCTGATCAACATCTTCGGCGGCAAGATCACCACCTATCGCCGCCTGTCGGAATCGATCCTCGAGCATATCGAGAAGACCTTGGGTGCCAAGGGCAAGCCCTGGACCGCCGATGCCCCCCTGCCGGGCGGTGACATGCCCAATGCCGATCTCGATGCCTTCATCCGCTCGCTGATGGCGCGCAAACCCTTCCTGTCCCCCGCCCTCGCCCGGCGCCTGGCCAAGGCTTACGGTACGCGCGCCTTCAAGTTCCTGGACAGCGCCAACGGCATGGCCGATCTCGGCCGGGATTTCGGCATGGGCCTCACCGCTGCCGAGATCGACTATCTCGTCGACCAGGAATGGGCCGTGACCGCCGAGGACATCCTCTGGCGCCGCTCCAAGCTTGGCCTGCATCTGCCGCCCGAGGCGGCCGGTGACATCTCCGCCTATCTCGCCGCCAGGCAGAAGGCGCCCGTTCCCCACTGAACTCGTTCCCAGATCCAACCGGACTGCAAGAACATATCGAGGAGGAAAGCATGACCAAATATGTCGGGTCCATCGACCAAGGCACGACCAGTACCCGCTTCATCATCTTCGACCGGCGCGGTGAAATCATCTCCGTCGACCAGAAGGAACACGAGCAGATCTATCCCAAGCCCGGCTGGGTCGAGCATGATCCCGCCGAGATCTGGCGCAACACCCAGAGCGTGATCGCCGGTGCCCTGAAGAAGAAGGGACTGACCACGGCCAACCTGGTCTCCGTGGGCATCACCAACCAGCGCGAGACGGCAGTCCTGTGGAACCGCAAGACCGGCGCAGCCGTGCACAACGCTCTGGTCTGGATGGACACCCGTACCGACAAGCTCGTGGCCAAATTCGCCAAGGAGGGCGGCCAGGATCGCCTGCGCGCCAAGACCGGCCTGCCGCTTGCCACCTATTTCTCCGGCCTGAAGCTGCGCTGGCTGCTCGACAACGTTCCCGGCGCCCAGAAGGCGGCCGAGGCCGGTGACCTTCTCTTCGGCAATCTCGACACCTGGCTGGTGTGGAACCTGACCGGCGGCACCAAGGGCGGCCTGCACCTGACCGACGTCACCAACGCCTCGCGTACCCAGATGATGGACCTGGAGACGCTGGACTGGGATGCCGACATTCTCAACCTGTTCGATATTCCGCGCGCCTGCCTGCCGCAGATCCGCTCTTCCAGCGAAGTCTATGGCACCTGCACGGGCGTGCTGGCTGACGTTCCGGTGGCCGGCATTCTCGGCGACCAGCAGGCAGCCCTGTTCGGCCAGGCCTGCCTGCAGCCGGGCGAAGCCAAGAACACCTACGGCACCGGTTGCTTCATGCTGATGAACACCGGCGACAAGCCCTTCCACTCCACGGCCGGCCTGCTGACCACGCTCGGCTACAAGCTCGGCGACAACAAGCCCATCTACGCCCTGGAAGGCTCGATCGCCATCGCCGGTGCGCTGGTGCAATGGCTGCGCGACAACCTCAATCTGGTGAAGACCGCGCCGGAGATCGAGGCCCTCGCCAATACCGTGAAGGACAATGGCGACGTCTATTTCGTGCCGGCCTTCTCCGGCCTCTACGCGCCGCACTGGAAGGAAAGCGCCCGCGGCGTGATCGCCGGCCTGACGCGCTTCGCCAACAAGGGCCATATCGCGCGTGCCGCCCTGGAGGCGACCGCCTATCAGACCCGCGAAGTGCTCGATGCCATGACCAAGGATTCGGGCGTGCAGATCAAGGAATTGCGGACCGACGGCGGCATGGTCGTCAACGAGCTGCTGATGCAGTTCCAGTCCGACATCCTCAACGTTCCCGTGGTGCGCCCCAAGGTCATCGAGACGACCGCCCTCGGCTCGGCCTACGCGGCCGGCCTGGCGACGGGGTACTGGAACTCCACCAAGGACATCTCGGAAAACTGGGGCGTCGACAAGCGCTGGCACCCGATGATGAAGGAAGAGCAGCGCAGCAAGCTCTTCAGCGCCTGGAACAAGGCCGTCAGCCGCTCGCTCGACTGGGCCGTCTGACCATCACGAACCAAGCAGGGCCGCACCCGGGGGGTGACGGCCCCACAACACAGGGAAGAAAAACATGGCAGTTGGGTTTGTTGGTGAGCTGATGGGCACGGCCACGCTCATCCTGTTCGGGGACGGTGTCGTGGCCAACGTATTGCTGGCCAAGAACAAGGGCCAGAATTCGGGCTGGATCGTCATCACCGCCGGCTGGGCTTTCGCGGTGCTCTGCGGCGTGCTCGTCGCCGTCGCGGCGGGTGCCCCGGGTCATCTCAATCCGGCGGTGACCCTGGCCTTCGCGACCGCGACCGGCGATTGGAGCAATGTCGTCCCGTTCATCGCGGCCCAGTTCATCGGCGCCTTCATCGGAGCCATCCTGGTGTGGCTCGCGCATCTGCTGCACTGGGGTGAGACCGAAGACCAGGGCCTCAAGCTCGCGGTGTTCTGCACCGGCCCCGCCATCCGCAACTACGGCGCCAATCTGGTGACGGAAATCATCGGCGGCTTCGCCCTGCTCTTCGTCGTCGCCGCCATCGGTTCGAAGGGCGTGGCGACGCCGGGCTATCTCGCGCCTTTCATCGTCGGCATGGTGGTCTGGGGCATCGGCGTCTCGCTCGGTGGTCCCACCGGCTATGCCATCAATCCTGCCCGTGACCTCGGCCCGCGCATTGCTCACGCCGTGCTGCCGATCGCCGGCAAGGGCGGTTCGGACTGGGGCTATTCCTGGGTGCCGGTCGTCGGCCCGGTGATCGGCGGCATCGTCGCCCTCATGCTGGCGAAGGCGACGGGCATGATGTAACGGGCATGCCCGCAAGAGACCAAGATGCCCCACTCTTGAAAATGGCCGGCTCGTCCGGCCATTTTTATTGCTGTTACCGCCGTTGTCGCGTCGAGCCCGACGTGACAGTTATACCAATGGTCATGAGCCGGCCCGTCGGATTGTTTTCGGAGCAAGACAGCGATGAAACGCATCCTGATCACCGGCATGTCCGGAACCGGCAAGACGTCCGTGATCCGCGAATTGCTCGCCCGTGGCCACCAAGCCCATGACCTCGATACGCCGGAATGGTCGCATTGGGTTCCGGCCGCCCCGGGAGATAACCTGACACCCGGCCAGGGCGAGGACTGGGTCTGGCAACTCGACAAGGTCGAGGGCCTGCTGTCGCGATCACCCCCCGGGCCTTTCTTCGTCAGCGGCTGTGCCGAGAATATGGCTGAGGTCTTTCCCTTGATCGATGCCATCGTCCTGCTCTCGGCTCCCCTTCCCACCATCATGGCGCGGCTCGCCGCCCGAACGGGTTGGGGCTATGGCCATGCCGAGGAAGAGCGTCGCAAGGTCGCCGAACTGATCATGGCGGTCGAGCCGCTCCTGCGCCGTTCGGCCGATTTCGAGATCGACACCCGTCAATCGGTGCAAGCAACCGTCGACGCGCTATTTCGGTTTATCGGATCTCGCTGACGTCTGTGCTGCCATCCGCGATAACGGCGCCATCACGCCCATCCCCGTACCGTGGAGAAACGATCGCATGCGGGGGGCTGCCATGTCACGTATGGGCGTTGTCAGGACGGAGCGATCAGGCGCGCGGCATGCCGGGAGCCGAGCAAGCCTGTGCGCCGTCGTTTTCGGCCTTGCAATGGCTGCAGGAGCGGCCGAAGCCGCACCGGCCATCCAGTGGGAAGTTGCCAATCGCTTTCCCCTGTTTCGCAATGAGGACCATTTCCGTGCCCTCGCCGGCCTCTATGCCGGCCTGCCCTTGGCCGATCGCCAGAACCAGCCCGTGATGGCGCTCGAGGTCGAACTGGAAAAGCGCGCCGATGCCAGGCAACTCGGCAAGGCTTTCGGCGATCCCGCGACGATCTGGCGTTTCGGCTGGGCCTCGGCCCTTGCCCGCAGCACTTGCTTCAGCGCCACCAATCGCGGGCATTGGGGCTGCAAGCTGGCCAATGGCGAGGACTATGTCGGCGCCCGCAAGAGCGACATCCTCGCAAGCATCACCGAAGCCCCTGCGGGTCGCCAGTGCCAATGGCTGGTCAATGGCTCGGTGGCCGCTACGGCAGCTTGCGACACTGCGCAGATACGCCTGACCGACATCCCCATCGGCACCGCCTTCACCCTGGCCGTCAAGGCCGACGGCTCGGCCCTGGCCGAAGCGCCGGACCAGACGATCCGACCGATCACCATCCTCGGCATGGGTGATTCCTTCGCCTCCGGCGAGGGGAACCCCGACAAGGCCGCGGTGCTCGGCACCGACGTCAACAATTTCCAGGAATCGTCGCATCTGCCGGGTGAATCGGGATGGCGTGGCAGGCTGCGCCTCTACCCCCTCCGCTACAAGCACAATTTCGACAAGAGCTTCGGGATCGGTGCCCTGTGGATCAACCAGCAATGCCATCGCTCGCTCTATTCGCACCAGCTCAAGGCGGCCCTGGCGCTCGCACTGGAAGCGCCACATGCGAGCGTGACCTATCTGGGCTATGGCTGCACCGGCGCCGAAGTCTTCGAGGGCCTGCTCGGCTACTGGGTCGCCCGCGACGACGTCCCCAAGGACAGGCCGGGCAAAGCCGGGCAGTACGATGCCTCGCCGCAGGTCATGCGGGCCTTGCGTGACCTCTGTCCCCTGCCCCTCACGGGCTATAATCGCTTCTCGCCGCCGGCGCATTTTTCCTGGGACATAGATCTCAAGCGCTGCGCTGCCTTCAAGCGCAAACCCGACATCCTCCTGCTCAGCATCGGCGGGAACGATATCGGCTTTTCCCGGGTCATAGCCGGCGAGGCCCTGGCCGCCAGCAGCAATTTCCTGTCGCTTAGACGAACCGCCGAAAGGCTTTGGATCAAGGGGGCCGGTCCCATCACCTTTCAGGATGCCACGGCTGCGGAGAGTTCGCTGGCCGAGCGCTATCGCGTCCTGGCCCAGGCCTTCGAACGGCTCCTGGGCCTGACGGCCTCCCAGGTCATCCAGACCGGCTACCCGCAAATGCTGCACACGGGTAGCGGCACCTGTCCGCATGCCCCCAGCGGCGAAGCCGGAACGGCCGGAATGGATCTTCACGAGATCTTCCGGATCAACAAGCCGACCACGGGCCCGGAATCGGTCACCTTCGTCGACGGTCTCAACGCCAAGATCCCGACCCTGGTCGGATGGCAGGTGGTCAGCGACTTCGCTGCAGCCTTCAAGGGCCACGCCTTGTGCCAGCCTGGCATGGCAGACGGCAGCAATGCCCCGGACGGGCTTCGCTTTCCGATCAGCAATCCAACCGGAGAACGCTGGACGCCGTTTTCGCCGCCGGCCTGGCAGGCCTATCGCCCGCGGCAACGCTGGTTTGTCACACCGAACGATGCCTTTCTCGCCGCCAATACCATGCGTACGCTGGCGGGCAGTGGCGGCGATCCGCACATGAACGGTCGCGCCCAGCCAGTGCTGGCCGCCACCCTCAGCGGCTCCTTCCATCCCAATGCGCTTGGTCAGGCGGCCATGGGGGACGGGGTACTGAAGGCTCTGCGCCAGAAGCTGGGATTGCCCGCACCCACCGCCCCAGCGCCGTAGCGACCGCCCGTGCCGAAAGGGCAATCTCGAACGGGCTCCAAGATTAACCATGTCGCGAGAATGCCGGCCGCCTGGTGATCTCCCCGAAGATCAGGAAAAACGCTCGTTTTCCTCTCGATCGACGTCATTTCGGCCAGTAAAACGACCTTGAACACTATCAGAGCGAATCGCAATTAATATATTGGGCCAAATCTTGTCTGACTGGGCCTTGCTTCCGTCCGATTCAAGACCAAAAGTTAATTTTCAGTAAATGAGCCATTCATCGTAGCGTAGCGTAAGGATGCTCAACCATGAAGAGACTTCCGGGTCTGATCCTGATCACCGGCCTTGCCGTCAGCACGGCCTCCTGCAGTTCGAGCCCGGCCGGGCGAGCCTTCAACGGCGCCCTGATCGGCGGCACCAGCGGCGCCATCGTCGGCAGTCTCGTCGCTCGCCAGCCGACCACCGGCGCGCTGGTCGGTGGTGCCATCGGAGCAACCACCGGCGCTGTCGTCGGTCTCGTCACGACGCCGGAGCCCGCCCGAACCAGCTGGTTCTGAAGTCCAGCGCTCCAAGCCCCAAGGAAGCAGGGTCCGTTGCGCCAGACGGACAGCCAGGGCAACGCCGACTGGCTCCAGTTCACCTCTCGATTTGACGCTCGACACCGCCAAGCGCCATAGTCGTGCTGTCGTCGCACGCCGTGTGTGGAGGGCCTTCGATGTCGAGACCGGTCGCGGGTTCGGCGGGAACCATCATTCTGACGATCTGCCTGGCTCTACCGGCGCTCTCGTCGGAGCTGGCGCCGTGGCCCCCTCGCGATCCCGGACAGCCCGAAACGAACGTCGCCATGACGAGGGGCTGGATCACCACCTTGCGAGAAATCCGTGACTTCGCCAGCCTGCAGAAGGCGGCCGGCTCCGGTGGCAAGCTTCTTGCCGTCGAAACCGATCTGGAAACACCCCGAGCAATCTATGGCTGGAAGGGACTGGACGGCCGCGGGCAGATGAAGGTCTTTCTCTATCGCACCGGAGATTTCGGTATCACCGCCACGCCTGCAGACGGGGCGGGTGACATCACCATGAACAACTCGGGGGCCTTCGTCTGCCCTTCCTGCTCGCCGCCGGTCGATGCCTGCGGGCGGCGTCCCTCATGGGTGTCGCACAGTGTCCATTGGGATGGATCCGATTGCCATTGCACTATCACCGGTCCGCAGACATTGCGGCCTGGCCCGTGTTGAAGGCAGGTTCGGACTAGGCAAAACCCGCAACCAGGATGAGCTCCCGGCTACCCGCCTCTACGGGCTGACGATCCCAATCGCCGTACCAGATCTGGCGAGAAAATCCGGCCTTCTCGGCAAGAGCAGAAATCGTCGCCTGGGACGCGAAGCGCAAGGTGCTGCGGCTGGAGACCTCCGTTCCATCATCGAAGCGATAGATGGAACGAAAAGATACCAGCTCGCCCTGTTTCTCGATATCGACATGCGCCGTTTCGGTGGCCCCCGCCACGGAACTCCCCACCAGCGGCTTCGCCCATTCTTCCCAGATCCGCGCGTCGGGATTGCGCGTCTCGAACGCGAAGCGCCCGCCCGGCGACAGCCTTTGTTTCACGGCCCGCAGGAAGGCCAGCGTGGTCTCGTCGTCGAGCAGAACCTGGAACGCGTGCCCGGTCATCACGGCGAGGTCGAAACTTCCCTGGACCTCTCCGACCAGTCCGTGAACCCACCGCACCAGTTGCCCCTGCGGACGCGACCGTGCCACGTCCAGCATGGCTGCGGCCGGGTCGACAGCGGTGACTGCATGCCCCTGCCGGGCAAAGGCTGTCGCCATCATCCCGGTTCCGCATCCGATATCGAGGATGGCGAGCGCCGGTCTACCTGCCAAGGCGAGGTAGAAGTCGCTGTCCGGTCCCCACGGGTTCTGCATGTCGTAGAGATCCACCAGGCGCGGATCGGTGTAATGCGCACTCAGCTCATTCAACGGCTGCGATCCCGAACCGCCGCCTGACCTGGTCGGCGCGTTCCGGGGCCACGCGCACGGAGACATGGGTGACGCCATCCTCGTCGGTCTCGCGGGCCAGCACGTCGGTGTTGGCATGCAGCCAGGCAAGGCCTGCTCCATCCGCGGGAGGGATGTCGATGGCGAGTGTCAGCCGTCCGGCGGCAACCACCGCCTCGACCCGGTCGAGCAGCGCCGGCAGCCCTTCCCCGGTCACGGCCGAGACCACCACGGGCCGATTCCCGCCTTCGCGCCGGGAGGCCGTCAGCAACGCGTCGCGCGCCGGCTCTTCGAGGAGATCGACCTTGTTCCAGACCTCGATCACCGTCTGCCTCGTCCCCTCCTCGATGCCGAGGCTGTGCAGGATGGAGCGCACGTCGCCCGCCTGGGCTTCGGTGTCGCCATGGGAGATGTCGCGCACATGCAGGATGACATCCGCCTCCAACACCTCTTCCAGCGTGGCGCGGAAGGCCGCCACCAGCATGGTCGGCAATTCGGAGATGAACCCCACCGTATCGGACAGGATAGCCTTGGTGCCATGCGGCAGCTTGAGTGCCCGTAGCGTCGGATCCAGCGTGGCGAACAGCATGTCCTCGGCCAGCACCTCGGCGCGGGTCAGCCGGTTGAACAGGGTCGACTTGCCGGCATTGGTATAGCCGACGAGCGCCACGATCGGATAAGGCACCTTGCGCCGGCTGATGCGATGCAGGGAACGGGTGCGTTTCACCTGCTCGAGCTCGCGCTCCAGCTTCACGATGCGATCCTGCAGCAGGCGCCTGTCGGATTCGATCTGGGTTTCACCCGGACCGCCGAGGAAGCCGCCGCCGCCGCGCTGGCGTTCGAGATGGGTCCAGGATCGGACCAGGCGACCCTTCTGATAGTTGAGATGGGCGAGCTCGACCTGCAGCGTACCTTCCTTGGTGCGCGCGCGCCGGCCGAAGATTTCGAGGATGAGGCCGGTGCGGTCGATCACCTTGGCGCCCCAGGCCTTTTCCAGATTGCGCTGCTGCACGGGCGACAGGGCGCAATCCATCAGCACGAGGGTGATATCCTCAGCCTCGACGACCGCCTTGATCTCCTCGACCTTGCCTTTGCCGATATAGGTCGAGGGCCTGATTTCGCCGAGCGCGACCACGACGGCACCGACCACATTGAGATCGATGGCGCCAGCAAGGCCGACGGCCTCTTCGAGCTTGGCTTCGGGTGATCGCACGAAGTCGTTCTCGCTCCGGCGCGACAGCACCGGGGCGACGACATAAGTTCTTGTGCCGGAAGCAACTTCCAGCTCATGCGCATCGATGCGATGCGCCGGATCCTTGAGAGTATTTGCTGTCAAACGTCAACTTTCGGGCGGGGTTGCCCCCGCCACCGCCGGTACGGCAAGAATCAAAGCTTGTCCGCGCCCTCGATCTCACCGCCTTCGAAGAGTTGGACGGGATGGCCCGGCATGATCGTCGAAATCGCGTGCTTGTAGACCAGCTGGGAATGACCGTCGCGGCGCAAAAGCACGCAAAAATTGTCAAACCAGGTCACAACGCCTTGCAACTTCACACCATTCACCAGGAAGATCGTGAGCGGGATCTTGTTCTTGCGGACATTGTTGAGAAACGTGTCCTGTAGATTTTGGGTGCGCTCCGCCGCCATAATACCCCCGAAACTCCTTGACCGCGGTTGGTCCGCGGACATTCACAAGCAAAATCAGCCAACGCTGACGCGCCTGCCTTTCATGCAATCATCCTACATAGTCGACGGGGATGCTGCGTCGCGCAAGCAAAAGTTTGCAATCGCCACGCGTCATTCCGCCCAATCTGTCGGAATGATCGCAGATGGGCCCCAAGCCATCATCTGTCAAGCAACAATGGTATACCATAAACTAAAGTGAATGCTCGGCCACCTCATGGAACCGTGCGCGCAAACGCGTGGTGAGAGCCCCCGGCTTACCGTCACCGATCACCGTATCGTCAATACGCACGACCGGCATGATCAATGCCGTCGCCGCGGTCACGAAGGCTTCCTTCGCGGCCTTGGCTTCCGCCAGCGTGAAGGGCCGTTCGCTGATCAGCAGATTATCGCGCCGGGCGAGGTCCAACAGCGTGGTTCGGGTCACGCCCCGCAGAATGCCGCTCTCGGCCGGGCGGGTCAGCAGCGTATTTTCGCGGGTGATGATCCAGGCATTGCTGGCCGCCCCCTCGGTGACATAGCCGTCCTTGTCGACGAACCAGGCCTCCTTGGCGCCGCGCTCCTTGGCCCGTTGCCGTGCCAGCGCATTGGGCAAAAGGCCCGTGGACTTGATGTCGACCCGTTCCCAGCGATTATCCGGCAGGCTGATTACCGAAATGCCGTTGGCAGCACCCGCCTCGGCCTTGCTGCGGTCGACGGAACGGGCGGTCACCACCAAAGTAGGCGGCGTATCAGCTGCCGGAAACACGAAATCGCGTCTGGCCGCTCCGCGCGTGACCTGGAGATAGACTAGGCCGTCGCGGACACGGTTGCGCCGGACGGTCTCGCGCAGGATCACCTTGAGCGCCCCCTCCCCGACAGGCATGCCGATGCCCAGCTCCGAGAGGGACCGCTTGAGCCGGGCAAGATGCCGGGTCTCGTCGATGAGCCGGCCGCCGAAAACCTCGCAGACCTCATAGACCCCGTCGGCAAACTGGAAGCCACGATCCTCGACATGCACGCAGGCGTCGCGCAGCGGCACATAGACCCCGTTCACATAGGCGGTGCGGCTCATGATGGCCTCAGGCAAGCTTCGACCGGGATTGGGCGGCAAGGGCTGCCGCCAAGACTCGGCCAAGATTTGGCAACCCAGACGGTGTGCCGCAGATTGAGGCCAGTGACAACCCGCGATCAGCCGTCACGCCAGCCAGAAGGGCGCGCCCTGGGCAAAACGCTTCCAGAGCTTGTGCAGCGAACCGGCAGCGACTTCCTTGTCGCGAGCCTGCCAGCCGGTGACCAGGCCGGCGCCACGATGCAGGGCGGCATCCTGCGCTTCGTCCGTGAGCACGGCCAGCAGACCGCCCGTCGTCGCCGCATCATTGGCCAGACCGAGCCCTTCCTGGAGGTCAGCCAGCCGGGCAAGATAACGCTGCGCCTCTTCCTTGGTGTCAAAGACACCCCGGAAGAACTCGGCACCGTAACGCAGCTTCTTGAGCACGAGCCGCAACTCATGCTGAGCCACCGGCTCAAGCCGCCTGAAATGCTTTCCCCCTTTCAGGGCACGGCGATGCAGCCGTTCCAGCGCCTGGCGAGCGAATTGCTCGGCGGTCTCCGCCAGGATGCCAAGCGAGCCGCTGGCGATATCATTGCGCCAGGCGCGCCTTTCGACGGTGCGCCCGAGCGTCAGCAGGAAACGGTTGTAGCGGGCACCGGCGAACAGTTCGCGCAGATGCTGATAGCCATGCAGCCGCCTCGGCTCGACATGAGCCCGCATCGCCGCAAAGGCCTTCTCGTCGGGGCAATGTGTCTCGATGCCGGGAATGGTATCCACCACCAGCACGTCCCAATTGCGCACGGGCCCGAGCGTCGACGCCAGCCACTTGGCCTCCACCGCCAGCAGCGCGAGCGTCGGTGAGCCGATCTGGCGCTGGAGAATCGAAATGGCGGTGCGCATGCGTCGCAACGCCACCCGCATCTGGTGCACACCTTCCGGCGTCCTGCCCTCCTCCACCACGGCCTGATTGGCGACCATGTGGCGCTGGCAGTCACCGAGCAGCTTGGCGACGATCTCGTCGACATTGTCGGCGGCGCCGATGCTGCCCTTGGCAGCCCGCACGCCCTCGGCCGGCGGATCATAGGCGAGCTTATAGCCACGATCGGCCTTGGCCAGCGTACCTACGCGAAGGGGCGCGACATCGAGCAGGGCCAGGGCGACGTCATAGAGGGCACCCGCGTCTCCGCCCTTGAGCTCCAGTTCGAGCTCGCTGATGGCCTCGCGGCGCTCACCGGCCCGAATCTCACCCTGATCGAAGGCAAGTTCCAGTTTGGCGGCCGGCAGGTCGAGCGCCTGGATACGCCGGCGGAACTTGGTGACGAAGACGGCCTCGAGCACGCCGTTGCCGACGCCGTCCATGCCGATCTCCAGGGCTTCGGGCGGCAAGAGGGCCAGATCCGGCTCCAGGCTCGGTACGGGCACTTCCCATTCATGGCGCGCCAGGGGATTGGTGCCGTCGGCCGGGCGTTTGAGCGTCTGGATAAAGCTCTTGCCGCTCTTGCGTACCCTGAGGGCGATCTTGTTGCGATAGAGCTGGCGATCGGGCGTATCGTAATAGGCGTTCTCGAAATTGCGAAAGACGCCGCGATTGCGGGCATGCTGGGCAATGACGGGAACCGCAGCGAGAGAATCGAAGCTGTCGGCGGGGGCCAGCAGCTTGAGTTCGATTTCCCGATTGGCAGCCGGGGCCGGCAAGGTCGGTGCGGGCACTGCCGGTGCGGGTCTACTGCCTGTTTCCACGTCTTTACTCCGAGCAATGTCGTCACCGGACCGACGCGCCCGTTTTGATGACGATTTGATGACGAAGTGGAGCTATGGCAGATCAAATTGTCACATACTACCGCCCGGCAAGCCCTGAAACACGCATCACCGTGGACAAATGTGGTTCAAATCATTTCCCGCGCCAGCGATGTGAATGACCAGAGCCTGCAATGCGGGGGCTGCCGTTCGCATTCGACGGGGTACCAGGCCCCGCCCGTCAACCGGTCCAGCCGCCGTCGATGATGTGGATCTGTCCCGTCGTATAGGTAGCACCGGCGAGGTAGACGACGAGATCGGCAATCTCCTCGGGCTGACCGATTCGGCCGATCGGCTGGCGCGCGACGAAAGCGGCACGCGCCGCCTCATAGTCGCCGGTTGCCTCCAGCCTTTCGCGCAGGGAGGGGCTTTCGACTGTCCCGGGGGCGATGGCGTTGCAGCGTATGCCCTTGCTCACATAGTCCGCCGCCACCGATTTGGTGATGCCGACCACTGCGGACTTCGAGGCCTGGTAGGCAAAACGGTTGGGGATTCCCTTCACCGACGAAGCCACCGAAGACATGTTGATGATGCTGCCGTCGCCGCGCTGCAGCATATGCGGCAGGAAGGCCTTGATCATGCGGAACATCGCGGTGACGTTGAGATCGAAAGCGAAATTCCAGTCCTTCTCCGTGCAATCGAGAATGGTGCCGGCGTGGACGACGCCGGCGCAGTTGAAGAGAATGTCGGCCTGGGGTCCATGACGTTCGGCAAAGGCGGCGATCGCCTCCGGTGACAGCACGTCCATCCGTTCGACGGCGATGCCTTCAACCCCGGCGAGATCGGCCAGCTTGTCTTCGGCAATGTCGGTGGCCACCACCTGTGCGCCGGCGCGGGCCAGCGCTATCGCCGAGGCGCGGCCGATCCCCTGGGCGGCCGCGGTGACAAGGGCTGTCTTGCCCTGTAGGGGTAGCGACATTTCACTCTCCGTCGTCGATCGCCGGCGAACCGGCTCTTTTGCATGTGCTCGGCTTTGCTTGGGGACGCGCCTGCCTGAATGGACCGGCGCCCCTTCCCGATTGATAGCTGCATTTGTATGAATTATTCAAATCGAAGGTCGTCGCAAATCGTCGCGCATCGCCTTGGGAGTATAATCTGACCGGGCCCGGTTGCCCGGGCCATCCCTGTCCCATATGGTCGGCGCCGCATCGAGTTTCTGAGTCTGACAAGGCGGGATTATGTCCGGACAGCGCACTTTTCTTTATGTCGGCGGCCCCACGCGCCCAACGCCATATTACCCAACCCACAACGCCAAGGGCATTTCCGCTTTCTCCTTCGACCAGGCAACCGGTGCCATCACACCTGTCGGACTGATCGAGGGTATCGACAACCCAACCTGGATCGGCGTCGACGCCAAACGCAAGGTGCTGCATGTCAACAGCGAGGTGTTCGGCTGGAACGAGGGCACGGTTTCGGCCTATGCCATCGACCCCGCGGACGGCACGCTGAGCTATATCAACAAACAGCCGACCCTGGGCAGCATCGCCGCCTTTAACAGCCATGACCGCAACGCCAATTTCCTGCTCGTCGCCAATTACAGCCTGACCGCGGAAGGCGAACTGCCCAACAAGGCCATCGCGGTGTTGCCGATCCGCGAGGATGGCGGGCTGAAAGCAGCCGTCAGCGACGCCACCCATGCCGGCACGGGACCGGATCCGGAGCGCCAAGAGCGCCCTCACCCCCATTGCGTCCGCGTCACGCCCGATAACCGCTATATCGTGGTTGCCGATCTCGGGCTCGACCTGCTGGTGGTCTATCGCTTCGATGCCCAGACCGGTGCGATCACCCGCGCCGGAGCCGCCTCCGTCCCAGCCGGGGCCGGTCCGCGCCATTTCGTCTTCCATCCGCGCGGCAATCTGCTCTATGTCGCCAACGAGCTCGACTCCACCGTATCCTCCTTCGCCTTCGAGGCGGACCAGGCCAAGCTCACCTTGGTCAGCACGATTTCGGCACTGCCCGAATCAGCCGGATCGGGCAGCTTCTGCTCGGAAATCGCGATTTCGGCCGATGGCGCCTATCTCTATGTCGGCAATCGCGGCCACGACACGATCGGCGTCATCGCCCTCGACAGCGAAGGCGGCATGGTGCTGGAGCACAACGTACCCTGCGGCGGGCAGTTTCCCCGCCATTTCGCCATCGACCCTTCGGGCAATTTCCTGGTGGCGGCCAGCCAGAACAGCGACAAGCTCGTCGTCTTCGCCGTCAACAAGGAGAGTGGCGAGTTGACCCCGACCGGCACCGAGATCCAGACCGGCACGCCGACCTGCGTGGCCTTCCTCCAGATCGACGAAGCCTGAGGCATTTCCCAAAAGCCGGCATTACGGAGCGCATCGCCCTTTGCGATGCCTCCGCAGCCCCTGGAAGCAAGACGTGGGCGACAAGCTTCTCATTCTCGATGTGGGCTCCACCGCGCTCAAGGCGGTACTGTACGACCGCACCGGCACGGCCGTGGCCTCGGCGACACGGCCTCTGACCACGCAGACCCTCTCGGACGGGTCCGTCGAGCAGGATGCGCGCCAATGGTGGACCGCCGCTCAGGCGGCGGTGAGCGAGCTGCCTTTCCGGTCCGATGTCTGTGCGATCGGCCTGGCCGGTTCGATGCAGAACCTCATCGCCCTTTCCCCGACGGGCGAGCCCATTGGCCCGGCGATACTCTATTCCGATCGCCGGCTCGACCAGCATGAAGTGGCGGCCCTGCGCGACCGGCTTCCCGGAGATTACGGCCAGCGCACCGGCAATCATCTTGATCCTGCCCATCCTATCCTCAAGCTGATGCGGCTCGAGCGCTTCCTTCCAGGCTCGCCGCTCGACGCCGTCACCGGTTTTCTCTTCGGGGCCAAGGATGCCGTGATCAAGCGTCTCACCGGGCGTAGCGTCATCGATCCCACCACTGCGACGACGACCGGGCTCTACAACATCGTCAGCGGCGCCTGGGATGAAACCCTGCTGGCGGCAGCCGGCGTCAAAGCCGCGCAAATGCCGAAAATCCTGGCTGCAGACGCAATCGTCGGCCCGCTTGCCGCTGAAAGCGCCGTCGCCCTCGGCCTGCCACGTGACATCCCAGTCTACAATGGCGCCGGCGATGGCGCGGCCGCAACCTGGGGTGCCTTCGCCGATGCACCCAACACGGCCTATGCCTATATCGGCACGACCGGCTGGGTCGCCGGCACCATGGATATTGCCGATGCCCGCCCGCCGCGCGACAGCTATACTCTGGCCGACCCCGTCGAGGGCAGCCGCGCGATCGTCATCACGCCCTTCCTGTGCGCGGGCGCGGCGCTCGATTGGCTGAGCGAGATCACATCCCTGCCGGTGGAGACGCTGCTCGATCACGCCTCGGCTGGTGGCGCCGCCTCCCATCCGCTGTTCCTGCCTTATCTCTTCGGCGAGCGTTCGCCCTTCGAGGATCGCGCGGTTCGCGGTGCTTTCCTCGGCCTTGATCGCGGTCACGGGCCGGGTGCTCTGTGCCGGGCCGTGCTCGAAGGTATCGCCTTTGCCATCCGCCACAATCTGGAAGCCGCCGGCCTGCCGCGCCAGCCGTTGACGGTGATCGGCGGTGGCGCCCGCAGCCCGTTGCAGCAACGCTTCCTCGCCGAAGTGCTGAACCGGCCCGTGATTGCGCCGGCTGCCAGCCAGGAGATGCCGGCGCTCGGCATTTATCGCATGCTCGCCCCCAGGCTTGGCTTCGAGCCGGTGCAGCAATTGACGGGCAGTGTCACGGTCGAGCCTCATCCTTCTCGCGCGGAAGCCGCGGAACGGCGCTATCACAGCTATCGTGCCGCATCGGATTTCGCGCGCGAACTGCCGCGGACTATGCCATAGCAACGCAAAGAAACTGCCCGGGAGATCCGACCCGGGTCGAAGCTATCGGGGGATCCACGTGAAGATCGGTGTTTCAATCTTGGCCATGACCTTGGCCAGCGTCGTCGCGAACGCGGCCCAGGCCGAGGATATCGCCGTATTGACGCCCTATATCAGCTCGGTCGCGACCAACGAGATCGTCGAAACCTTCAAGAAGGATGCCGCCGGCAAGGGCTGGAACGTCAATGTCGTCGATACCCGCGGTGACCTTCAGCAGCTGGCAAGCCGGGTCGAGGACGTCACCAATGCCGGCGTGAAAGCCGTCGTCCTGGTCAGCGTCGATCCCAAGCAGATCGCCGACCAGGTCGCCGCCGCGGCGGCCAAGAAGATTCCCGTCTTCGCCCTCGACGGCGCCCTGGCGCCCGGTGTGACCGCCAGCATCGCCACCGACAATTTCGCCCTCGGCACCATCCTGTCGGACAAGCTGTTCAAGCAGCTGGGCGGCAAGGGCAATATCGTCAAGTTCTACTATTCGGCCCATCCCGGCGTGCATCAGCGCGAACTCGCCCTCGACAAGGCGCTGGCCGCCAATCCGGGCATCAAGGTGATCGCCGAGCATTATGTGAAGGTCCCCGGACCGATCGACGATTCACGCCTGGCCATGGAAACCTTCATCCGCCAGCACGGCACCAAGATCGACGGCGTCTGGGCCGCCTGGGACGAGCCGGCGATCGGGGCTCTCCTCGCCCAGCAGAGCGATGCGCCCGATTCCAGGATGGTGATCGCCGGCATCGACGGCAATCCGCAGGCCGTCGACCTGATCAAGCAATGCACCGACCTGGTCGCGACCGTGCGCCAGGACTTTCCGGGGATCGCCCATAGCGCCGTGACCGAAATCGCCAATGTGCTGGAGGGCAAGCCCATCAGCAAACAGGAAATCCAGGTCGAGGCCAAGGTCGTCGACCGGGCAAGCCTGGGCGTGACGTGTCCGCAATGAGCCAGCCCTCCGGCCGCGCTGTTCCGCGGCTCGAGATCACCGGCCTGAAGAAACATTTCGGCGGCGTACATGCCCTCGATGGCGTCGACATCAACGTCAAGCCGGGACGCATCCATGCCCTGCTGGGCGAGAACGGCGCCGGCAAGTCGAGCCTGCTCAAATGCCTGTCGGGCGTGTATCAGCCCGATGGTGGTACGATGCAGCTCGACGGCGCGCTCCATGCTCCGCGTGATCCCAGGGCGGCGGAGACCGCGGGTCTGCGCTTCGTGCATCAGGAACTCAACCTGGTACCGGGTTTCACCGCGGCCGAGAACGCCTTTGTCGGCCGGCGCTACCCGCGCCGTTTCGGCCTGATCAACCGGCAGGCCATGCAACGCCGCCTGGCGGCTGTCCGCGACAGGCTCGGCATCGCCCTGCCGCTAGACGTCCCGGTACGCCATCTCTCGGTGGGCCAGTGCCAGCTGGTCGAGATCTTGCGGGCCTTGATGGACGAGGCGCGCATCCTGGTGCTGGACGAACCCACGGCCTCCTTGAGCGAAAGCGAAGCCGCGATCCTGAGAAAGGTGGTCGTCACTCTCGCGCAGGCGGGATGCGCCGTGATCTTCGTCTCCCATCGCATGGAGGAGGTCTTCGAGCTCGCGCAGGACTATACGGTATTGCGCAACGGCGTCACCGTCGGCCAAGGCCTGATCGCCGAAACCACGCCCGACGCCGTCGTGGCGATGATGGCCGGTGACGCCCAACTCCGCGACGCCCTTCCGCCTGCGGCCAGGCGAGCCGAAAAGCTGCTCGAGCTCGACGGCTTTTCCCCCTCGCCCCGGCACGGCTCCCTGCAATTGAGCGCCCATGGCGGCGAAATCATCGGCTTGTACGGCATCGTCGGCAGCGGGCGCTCCAGCCTGCTGAAGGCGCTCTGGGGCGCGATGCCGCGGGCGAGCGGCAGGCTATCTCTGGCCGGGCGGCCCTTGCCGCCGGCCGGCATCCCCTCCCGGCTTCGGGCAAGAGTCGCGTTTGCGCCGGAGGACCGCCGCGGCAGCGGCCTGGTGATCAACCACTCCATCCTGGACAATGCCACCCTCCCCCATCTTTCCGATGGTCGGGCCGTGGCCGGCCTGCCCCTCCTGTCCTGGCCGACCTTGCGACGCAAGGCCAGCGCGATGCTGGATCGGCTTGCCGTCCGCTATGGCCGCCTCGCCGACCGCATCGCCACTCTCTCCGGCGGCAATCAGCAAAAGATCTTGATCGGACGATGGTTCAGGCCGGGCCTGCGCCTCTTCCTGCTGGACGAACCGACGCGGGGCGTCGACGTCCGTTCCAAGGCCGAGATCCACGCCCTTTGCCGCGAGCTCGCCGGCGACGGCACGCTGATCCTGTTCGCCACCAGCGACATCGAGGAACTGTTCGCGCTGGCCGGGCGCATCGTGGTGATGGCCAAGGGCGAGATCGCACTGGACGCTCCGGCCGCCGGCTTGACCCGCCAGCAGGTGCTCGCGGCGACCTTTCGCACGGCAAGACCGCATCGGGACTCCCGGAGGACAGCTTGAACTTTACCGCCCGCTACGGCACGCTTCTCGGCCTTTTCGTCATCGTCGGGGTTTTCTCGGCCCTTTCGCCGGGTTCCTTCGCCCAGGCCTCCAATCTGATCAACATCACCCAGCAATCCTCGCTGCTCGCCATCGTGGCTCTCGGCGCGACCTGCGTGATGGTGCTGTCGGAATTCGACCTCTCGGTCGGGGCAGTGGTGTCCTGGGCCGGGATCCTGGCCGTCAGCCTGTTCGCGCAAGGCTGGGGCATTCCGGCCACCATTCTTGCCACGCTGGTGTCGTCGGCGGTCGTCGGCTGCGTCAGCGGCTATCTCGTCTCGCGCCTGAGGGTGCCGAGCTTCATCGCCACCCTCGCCATCGGCACGGTGGTCGGCGGCTTCACCTTCTGGATCAGCGACGGCGCCACGCTGTTCGGCAATATTCCACCGACCTTCCGCGACCTCGGGCGCGGCACGCTGGCAGGCGTGCCGGTACTGACGCTGTGGGCCATCGCCATGACGGCCATCTGCGTCATCCTGCTGGATTTCACCGAGCCCGGCCGGCGCATGGCGGCCATTGGCGGCAACCGTGAAGCGGCTCGCCTCACCGGCGTTCCGATCGTGCGCAGCACGGTGCTCGGCTTTGCGATCTGCACGCTGTTCGCCGGGCTTGTCGGCCTCCTATTGGCGGCGAGGCTGGGCAGCGCCCATCCGACCGGCGGCAATGGCTTCCTGCTCCAGGCCTATGCCGCCGCCTTTCTCGGCATGACGGCTTTTCGTGGCGGCGACGCCAACGCCCTCGGCACTCTGCTGGGTGCTGTGATCATCGCCGTGGTGGCGAATGGCCTCACCATCCTCGGCGTGCCCAACTACATGCAGGATATCCTGACCGGCCTGATCATTCTGGCGGCCGTGCTGGTGCGCAATGTCGGGCGGCTGCGAGATTAGAAATAATGCAGTTCCCTGAATGGGTAACGCCCGATTTGTCATAGCCGGGCTTGACCCGGCTATCCAGAAACCACGGCAAAAAGAAGCTGGATTGCCGGGTCAAGCCCGGCAATGACAAACCTCACCTGCGCTTGGCTGACGCTGCCGCGTTCAGGCTCCCGCATCTGCCTTGAAATGGGGGCTTTCGAAGCCGAGCTTACGCAGACCGGCCTGGATCTCCGGAACGCGCATGAACAGGTTCCAGATCAGGCCGGTGCGATAGTTCTCGATCATCACGATGATCGGGCCCTGGTCGATCGACAGGAAGGTGTCGGCGAACCAGTCCCGTTCCTCGCTGAAGGCATCGACGAAGCCGAAGCGCCCCCAGACCTTGTCGCCATATTTTGCGAGGAAGTGGCGCAGCGCCGCCATGGCTTCCCTGGGCGCATAGGGAAAGCTCGACAAGGCGGCCGTCGGGCTGATCACGCCATTGTCTTCGCTCGGCTGATGGGCGGCATAGCCGTCAGGATCATCGCTCGCCGTCAGCCCCCAGCAATCGGGGCCATAGCCCTTGTGGCCATGCGGATTGAGTACGCAATGGCGATGGTTGATCATCGTATGGGCCACGTTCTGCTGCCAGTAATCGGCGTAGCGGTCCTTCAGGCCGCGAGGATCGAGTCCCAGGAAGGAATAATGCGCCCAGAACAGCGGCCCGCCGCGATCAGGGCCCAGCGGCAGTTCGATGTCGTAATAGCTGCGCGGCGCCCCGAAATCCTTGCTGGCCGCGAAGCCACGATGATAGGCGGCGGGATCGATGGGATAGCGCGGCGCCGATACCGCCATCACATAGGCGATCAGGCACTCGTTCCAGCCATGGATGTCATGGTCGAGCACGAAGCCGTTATTGGGGCTCCAGTGCCAATAGAGCGCGTGGCGCCCCTGCGTATACCAGTTCCATTCGATCTCGCCCCATAGCCCGGTGATGCGCTGGCGCAATCTGGCCTCGGTGGGGGTGTCGGCATCGAAATATTCGCGGGCGCAGAGCAGGCCCTGGAACAGGAAAGCGGTTTCGACCAGGTCGCCGCCATCATCCTTGCGGCTGAAGGGCCAGACCTTGCCGGTCTCGCCATGCATGAAATGCGAATAGGCGCCATGGAAACAGGTGGTCGGCTCGATGACGTCGATGATCCTGGTCAGCCGTTCCAGGCCCTCGGCGCGGGTGATCCAGCCTCGTTCCATCGCCACGATCATGGCCATGATGCCGAAACCCGTCCCGCCAATCGCCACCAGGTCGTTGGGCGTATCCATCGTGCGGGTGGTACGGTCGCGGGCCATGCCGCTCACCGGCTCCGCTCCCTCCCAGAAGAAACGGAAGGTCTGGCGCTGCACGGCTTCCAGCAGTTCCTCGTTGGGCAGGTTGACGAGATCGGCGGCCTTGTAGAGCCCAGCCGGTTCAGTCTTGGCCATGCCCTTATCCACCTTCTCCGCCGCGATCTTCTTGTCGCCCTTGGAGAGCTTCTTCTTGCCGGCCTTGTCCTTTGCCATCGTCCCGACTTTCACCCGTTGCAAGCCATGAGGGCTGCCTGATCGATCTTTAGATAGACGCTTCAACAGAAGCGAACATTTATTTGAAAAGTATGGTCTTTTTATACACTGCCTTTGGATTCGTCCGCCTCATCCCGATCCGGTTTCTCTGATGCGCGGTCCGCTTGTGTCCTGTCGTTGAGAAGCCGAAGAGTACGTGGAAAGAAGCTGGCCTTGGAGCCGGGCCGGCCGATATGGACGATGGTGGATTTGCCAAGATCCTTTTCGAAAATGGCGAAAACCTTGTCGCGTGTTCCCTCATCCAGACCTTCCAGGGCTTCGTCGATGACGATCCAGGTCGGCTGCTGCAGAGCGAGGCGGGCAAAAGCCACCGTCTGCTGTTCCTCGTCGGCGAGGTCCTTGTCCCAGCGCACATTGCGGTCGAGGTCATCGGCCAGATGACCAAGCCCCACGGCGGACAGAGCGTGTTCGAAATCGGCCTGCTCGAACTTGGCCACCGGCTGCGGATAGGACAGGATCTGCCGCAACGTGCCCTGGGGCAGATAGGGACGACGCGGCATGAAGGTGACCTGCCCTCCCTTGGGAATGCTGACCTGACCTGAGCCGAAAGGCCACAGCCCGGCCAGAGTACGAAAGAGCAGAGTCTTGTTCGCCCCGGCCTCGCTGACGATCAAGACCCGCTCGCCGGGTTGGATCTGGACATGGTCTTCGTTGAGGCGGCTGTGCCCGCTCGAAGCCTCGATCACCAGATCATCGAGGCGGATGCCGTCATTGTCGGTCTCAGCGAACTTGATATGGCTGGCTTCCGTCTGTTGCGCGTCGATAGTGGTAACGGCCGAGCGGAAATTGGCGACACGCAGCAGCGTCGCCCGCCAATCGGCGATGTTGTTGAAGTTGTCGACCGGCCAACGCAATTGGGCCTGCACGAGATTGAACGCGGCCACCGCGGCCATCAGCCCGCCAAAGGTCAGATTGCCGGCGAGATAGATCGGTGCGGCCACCAGGATCGGTGCCAGATTGGTGAACCAGCCGTAGCCGGCAGTCACCCAGGTCAGCCTCGTGGTAGTGGTGACCAGGCGGCGCATCGCCAGCAAGACCGCACGTAAATCGAGATTGAGCTGGCGTTCTTCGTCTTTCTCACCGTTGTTGAGAGAGATCGCATCGACATGTTCGCTTACCCGAACCAACGAAAAGCGGAACTCGGCTTCGCGGGCATAGCGGTCGGCATTGAGTCCTACCAAGGAAGCACCGACGTGCCACGACATCAGCGACCCTGTCGCCGAGAACAAGATTGCCGCCCAGACCAAGTAACCCGGTATGGAGAAGGTATAGCCTTGGAATTGGAAGTTAAAGCCATCGGATACGATCCATAGGGCCGGAATGAAGATTGCCAGATAGATCAATGCCGAGAACAGGCCAATAGCCAGATCGGTCGACAATTCCGTAAGGTGGCGTGCATCCTCATGCAAACGCTGGTCTGGGTTGACGCCGATCTTACTAGAGTTGGACAAACGGAATGCCCTGCGCGGCAGCATCCATTGGCCGATGAGATCTTCGACCAATCCCTGTCTCAATTTCAGCTTGATCATCATGCCGAGCCAAGTCTGGCTGACATTGAGGACCAAAAGGCCGCCGGCAATGGCAATGAAGACCAGGATCTGCTGAACGAATTGGGCGATGTCCTTACGCGTTAGCGCGTCGTAAAAAGGCTGATTCCAGGCAATCAACAGTCGCTGGAAATAGGCCGAGGTGATGAGCACGGTGAAGACACCAACACCCAGCATGAACAGCTGGTTGCGATGGGGCGAGGAAACGAAGGCGCGGGCCATCATGTTGAGCTGCAACAGCAGCCCGCCCATCGACTGCTCAGACTGCCCAGGCTTGTCCGGCTCGTTGCTCGGCGCTTCGGCAGGCTTCCCGCCGGATTGTGCAACCATGAATCACTCTCCGTCTCGACTATAGCCGGTCATCTGGCAGAGTCATCCTCAAGGGTAAGCGAGTAACGCGTACGACAGCCGGCACGATGCGTGAGTGCGCATGTTTATGCGCCTTTGTGCGTTTCCACCCTTGCATTCCCCCCGCTCAAGGGACATAAGCGGCCTGTTCATCGGATCCAGCCTGCCATGGAAACTTCCATCCTTCTCGATGCCGGCCTCATCCCTGCCGAGCGGCAGCGTCTTCTCCTGCAGCGCATCGAACAGGACGGCCGCATCGCCTCTGTCCAGGCGGCACTGGATTTCGCGGTGTCGGAGGACACCATTCGCCGTGACCTCAAGGAACTTGCCGATGCCGGCCTGATCGAGCGCGTGCATGGCGGCGCCCTGCGCAAGTCTCGCGCCTCACACCGATTTGATCGGCGCCTGATCAGCAACGAGGCGCAGAAGAAGCAATTGGCGGCCTATGCCCTGCGTTTCGTCGAACCGGGGATGGTCGTCCTGCTCGACCAGAGCACCAGCAATCTGATGCTGGCGCGCCAGCTTCCGGTCGAGGCCGGCCTCACCGTGATTACCCCCTCGCCCGACATCGCCGTCGCCGCGCTCGATCGCGGCATCGGCAAGCTGGTGCTGATCGGCGGGCAGGTCGACACCCAGTCGCGCAGCGCCAGCGGCGCCGGCGCGCTGGAGCAGGTCGCCTATCTCAAGCCCGATCTGTGTTTCCTGGGCGCCTGCGCCGTCGACCTGATCGAGGGCGTGACCGTGGTCGATCATGACGACGCCCATCTCAAGCGCGCCATGGTCGCCGCCTCACGCTCGACGATGGCTTTGGTCACTGCCGAGAAGCTCGACACACGCTCGGCCTATCAGGTCATGCCCTTCGCTCGCCTCGATCGCATGGTCACCGAGAATGCGAGCTCGAACACCATCCTGCAGCGCTACAGCGAAAGTGGCGTGGAGATCCATCTTGTCTGAAACATCCTCTTATCGGCCCGGCTGGCGGGTCTGGCACCCGACGGCGTCGACCTTCTACGTCAATGGCGCTCTCTATGGTGTCTGGGCTACGCAGATCCCTCTCGCCAAGGAGCGGCTGGGGCTCGATCCCATCGTGCTGAGCATCGTCCTGCTGATGCTCGGGGCCGGGGCCGTGCTCGCCATGGCCGGCAGCGGCTGGATCATCCAGCGCCTCGGCACCGCGGCTCTCATCCGGCTGAGCGGCGTGATTTTCCTGGCCCTGCTGCCCGCCATCCCCCTCATGCCGGACGTCTGGCTGCTCTCCGGCATCGTTTTCCTGTTCGGCGCCAGCGGCGGCTGCATGGATGTGGCGATGAATGCCGATGCCGCCAGGATCGAGAAGCAGGTCGGCCGCCCCTATATGTCTTCATTCCACGGCATGTGGAGTCTGGGCGGATTGACCGGGGCTGGCATCGCCACCCTGATGCTCCGCTGGACCGACGGCGCTTCCCAGGCGCTCATCGTGACGGTGGCACTGGCCGTCATCTTTGCCTGGGGGCAGAGAGGCCTCGCTCCCGGCAAGGTCGCTGCAACTGCCGACGCCGGCACCGGCAAATCACCTTCCCTGCGCCCGGCTTTCCTCGCGGTCGTGGTCGGCCTGATGGCCGCGCTCGCCTTCAGCGGAGAGGGCGTGGTGCTGGACTGGGCCGCCGTCTTCCTGCGCGAACAATTGGGAGCCGGCCAGGAATTGGCCAATGTCGGCTATGCCGTCTTCGCCGGAGCGATGGCAAGCGTGCGCTTCCTAGGCGACCCCATCCGCCGTCACGTCGATGGCGTTCATCTGGTGCGAGGCGGCTGTCTGCTCGCCTTGATCGGGCTCCTGATGGGACCGCTTTCGGGCAATGTCTATGTCGCCATCCTCGGCTACGGCCTGACCGGCATCGGCTTTGCGAATGTGGTGCCGGTCCTGTTCAGCACCGCCGGGGCCATGCCGCGCCCGGAAGTGCAGATCGCAACGGTGTCGACCATGGGTTATGCTGGCCTGCTGGCGGCGCCGCCCTTGCTCGGAACCGTTGCCCATGTGTCGACGCTTGCCGGCATCTTCTACGTCGCAGCGGTGTTCACCGTGATCATTGCGTTGCTGGCGCCGGTCTGTGCCCCACGCGGTGCTTCGGGACGCGCGGCTACAGAAGCGGGCTGACCAGCCGCGCCAGATTTTCGGCGACCTTGCGGATCCAGGGGCGTCGGCGCCATCTGTCCAGTTCCATCCGGTCGCTGCCCGCGATGTAGTCATCCTGCATGCGTCGCAATTGCAGCGTGACCTCGCGGTCGTAGATCACCACCGTGACCTCCGAGTTCAGCACGAAGGAACGCATGTCCATGTTGCTCGAGCCGATCAGGGCGACGTCGGTGTCCACCGAGACATTCTTGGCATGCAGGAACTTGTCGCGGAAAAGGTGGATGCTCACGCCGGCAGCCAGCAATCCGCCATAATAGGACTGCTGGGCGAAACGCACGAGGCGGTGATCCGAAATCTTGGGAACGACCAGATGCACGGCGACGCCGCGCAGCACGGCGATCTGCATCGCCTTGTGAACGGCCTCGCTGGGAATGAAATAGGGCGTGACGATCACCACGCGCTGCAGGGCAGAATGGATGGCGGTGACGATCAGGCTTTCGATCCCTCCCACCCGATAGTCTGGCCCGCTGGGCAGGACCTGCATCGCCAGGGTACCGCAGGCCGGCGTCGGCGACATCACGCTGTCGAGCGGCAGCGCTTCCTCCGTCTCCAGGAACCAGTCGGCGATGAAGACGGCCTGCAATTCCAGCACCACCGGCCCTTCCAGGCGCAACATCAGTTCCTGGTTCGAGATGTCGAGCACCGTGCGGGCCGCAATGATGTTCTGAGACCCTGCATAGCCCACCCGCCCGTCCATCACCGCAATCTTGCGGTGGTTGCGCAGGTCCGCCCGCGCCGACTTGCGCCGAAAGAAAGTGACCGGAAGGATGGGATGGGCCTCGACACCATAATCGGCAAGCGTCGTCAGCACGCTGCGTGCCCATGGCCGAGAGCCGATCGCATCGATGAGCACGCGGCATTTCACGCCACGCGCCTGGGCACGACCGAGGGCTTGCATCACCTTCTGCCCCACTTCGTCGTCCGCGAAGATGTAGAACAGCAAGTGGACATGATGCTGGGCAGCGTCGATATCGGAGACCAGCCGATCGATCATCCGCGAATAATCGCCGAGGAAATCCACTCTCGCGCCATCGACGACCGGCAGCTTGCCCACTCTTTCGATCAGCACCGCTGCACGGGTGAAGCGCCGCGGCAGCCGCTCGCGTGAAACGTCGGTCAGTTCGCGAACCTTTTCGGCGGACAGGCTCAGGATGTCAGGAAGGCGCTCGAAACGCTTGCGCCGCCAGCGTGGATAGGTGGCCCGCCCGATCAGGAGGTAGAGCAGCAGGGCCGGCCAGGGCAGGAACATCACCAGCAGCAGCCAGCTGCGCGCCGCATCCGAATTGCGCCGGAACGGCACCACCACGATCATGACGAGGCGAACCGCCCATTCGGAATAGAAATAGGCCCACGCCAACACGCTCAAACCCGGCAAGGTCAGATCGGAGAACGACAAGGCGGGCCTTTCCATGAAAAAACCCACGCAGCGGGCTGCGTGGGTGTGACTTGCGTCAGATGGCGATCCTCAAAGCGTTCTTCGATCTGACGAAATCGTCAAGCATCGCAAAGACGCGTCCAAACGAGGAGCTAGAGCAAAGTACGTTTTCGTGAAAACGCGCTTTTCTCCGAGGGATCTCACCCCTTACGGGCACTGCACGCGGCGATACCGCACGTTGCCGTAGTAATCATAGTAACGACGGGTGCAAGCACGCGGCGTGGTTTCGGCACCGACGATGGCACCGGCAGCACCGCCGAGCACGCCGCCGACGATGGCGCCGCCGGCCGAACGGGTGGCCAGGCCACCGATCAGCGCACCGCCGCCGGCACCGATGGCAGCGCCACCGAGCGCGCGGTCACCGCGCGAATATTCCGAGCAGCCCGCGAGCAAAAGCCCTGCAGCTGCTACGATCAAAAGCTTCTTCATGGGAGATCCTCCGTGGATGCCGATCCGTATCGATCATATACAGATACAACCGAGAGCAAAGCCCGATTCTTACATCATGCACACCATGAACCGGAGATGAATGACTACGTAAGGACAGCTCGTGCTTCAGATGCCATCGCTTTCTGCCAAAGCCGGAGCATTTCACTGCCGACTCAACCGAAATGACGCATGTCACCGACATACAAACTTCTACGGCGAAGACAAGTTCCCTTCCGTGTACCGGTGCCTTTCCGAAGGGATCGCGCGGGCGATGAACAATCCTTCTCTCGCAGGTGCGAAAAGGCCGCTTGCGCCGGGGCGCCATGACGATTAAGCGGGATATCCTGAAGCAAAGCGCGTTTGAGCGGAAACGCTCTTTGCTCTAGAGGCAGTTACCCAGGCGCGTCTTTGCGATTCTTGGCGCCCCGCAAATCGCAAAACGCTGTAGGATCTAGTTTGTTTGGAGCGACAAGCGATGGAAGCGCTCTTCATCGGCCATGCCTATATCGACGTGACCTTCGTTGCGGATGACATGCCGCGCGGCGATGAAAAGTCGGTTGCCAAGGACTATGCCGTGGCTTTCGGCGGCAACGCCACGACGGCCGCTTTCTGCTGCGCCAAGCTTGGCGTGATCCCCGACCTGATCACCACCAATTCGAACGACTGGCTCGGCCGCATGTTCATGGACATGGCGGCGAAATACGGCATCTCCGTCCATCCTCGCAAGGTCAAGCGCTCATCGCTCTCCTTCATCATGCCCAAGGATGGCAAGCGCGCCATCGTGCGTGCGCGTGACGACGACTACCTGCATCCCTATCCGCATCTCAATCTGGGCAATTGCCGCGCCCTGCATCTCGACGGGCATCTGGCCGATGCCGCGCTCTACTATGCCAAGGAATTCCGCAAGCTCGGGCGCCTGGTTTCGCTCGATGGCGGCGGCCTGCGCTCCAACACCGACGAATTGCTCAACTATGTCGATGTCGCCGTGGTGGCCGAGCGCCTGTGCGAGCAGATGAACCTGACCGAGACCGAGATGCTCGACTATCTCAAGGGCAAGGGCTGCAAGATCGCCGGGGTGACCGCCGGCGAGCGCGGCATGCTGTGGTATGACGAGAGCGGCAAGGTCCAGCGCCTGCCGGCCCTCAACGTGCCGAAGGCCTCGGTGGTGGATACCAACGGCGCCGGCGACATCTTCCACGGCGCCTATATGTACTCCTATCTCAGCCGCCCGCTGTCGCGCTGGGAGGAACATTTCCGCTTCGCGCGCGGCGCCTCCACCCACGCGATCCAGTTTCTCGGCAACGAAGCCAAGCTGCCCACCCGGGCGGACGTGGAGTCCATCGAAACGCGCTTCCAGCCCGTCGCCGCATCCTGATTGCCTTTGTGAGCCGGCGGGTCGTCATGGCCCACACCGGCCCATCCCGACGAGCCCTTCGCCATGGCCGGCTATGTCGCCCTCCTCTACAGCATCGTACTGACGCCACAGCGGCGGGTCGTGATGGAGGAATTGCGCGCGATCGCCACCGGATGCGGCTTTGATCGTGCACGCACTCTGGCCTCGACCGGCAATCTCGTCTTCGAGGCGCCTGAACAGGACATCGCCGTCCTCGAAGCCCGGCTGGAGGCCGGCTTCCTCGGCCATTACGGCAAACATGTCGACATCATCGTGCGCAGCGCCGAGAACTGGCGGAGCACCGTTGCCGGCAACCCATTCCCGGCCGAGGCCGAACGCGACGGCGGCCTTGTCATCGCCCGCCTGATGCGAGCCCCGCTCGGCGAGGACATCCTGGTCAAGCTGGAACGCTATTGCGATAGGGGCGAACGCCTTGCCCTGGTCGGCGGCGATCTCTGGATCGCCTTCGCCGGGCGCCCGAGCGAAAGTCGCCTTGCCGGCGCCCTTTCCACCAAGCGGCTCGGCATCGGCACTGCGCGCAACTGGAACACCATACGCGGCCTCGGCCAGATGCTGGCCTGAAGCGGGACGCCGGGAGCTGTTTCGATCCCGGCGCTTCGGTTTCAGCCTTGTGCGGCCTGCGCCTCTGCCACGGCCACCGCCGTCATGTTGACCACGCCGCGCACGGTCACGGCACGGTTGAGGATATGGGCCGGCTTGGCGGCGCCGATCAGGATCGGACCGACGGGCAGGGCATCCGCCAGCATGCGAGTAAGCTGGAAGGCGATGTTGGCCGCATCCAGATTGGGCATCACCAGCACATTAGCCTCGCCCCGAAGCCGCGAGGAACTCAGCTTGAGGTCACGCAGGCTTTCCGACAGCGCCGTGTCCGCCTGCATCTCGCCGTCTGCCTCCAGATCGGGACGCTGCTCGACCAGGAGTTCCAGGGCCCTGCGCATCTTGCGGGCCGCGCCGGTGTCGTAAGAACCGAAATCGGAATGCGACAGCAGGGCGATCTTCGGGTCGATGCCGAAGCGGCGGACATGCTCGGCGGCCAGGATGGCCATTTCGGCGATCTCTTCCGCGCAGGGATCGGGCTTGACCTGTGTGTCGCAGATGAAGAAGGCGCCCTTGGCGGTCAGCACCAGGGAAAGAGCCGAATAGTCGCGCACACCGGGCGCCAGGCCGATGATCTGCCGGACATAGCGCAGATGGCGCATATAGGCCCCTTCGAGCCCGCAGATCATCGCATCGGCATCGCCGCGATGCAGGGCCAGGGCGGCGATCACCGATGTATTCGAGCGCACGATGGTGCGCGCCGTATCCTGGGTGACGCCGCCGCGCCCGGCCAGGTGGTGGTAGAGCGACCAGTAATCCTTGTAGCGCGGATCGTCGGCCGGATCGATCACCTCGAAATCATGCCCCGGCTTGATCGTCAGGCCGAAACGCTGGATACGGGTCTCGATCACGGAGGGACGCCCGATCAGGATGGGCCGGGCGAGCCCCTCTTCCAGTACCACCTGGGCGGCACGCAGCACGCGCTCGTCCTCGCCTTCGGCATAGACCACGCGTTTGGGATCGGCCTTGGCGGCAGCGAACAGCGGCTTCATCACGAAGCCGGAGCGGAAGACGAAGCGAGTCAGGCTCTCGGCATAGGCTTCCAGGTCGGTGATCGGGCGGGTCGCGACGCCGGTTTCCTGGGCGGCCCGCGCGACGGCAGGAGCGATGCGCAGGATCAGGCGCGGATCGAAGGGCGAAGGAATGAGGGAATCGGCGCCGAAGCGGCGGCTTTCGCCACCATAGGCACGGGCGACCACATCCGACGGCGTCTCACGGGCGAGCGCCGCAATCGCCTCGACGGCCGCGTGCTTCATCTCCTCGTTGATGGTGGTGGCCCCGCAATCCAGGGCGCCACGGAAGATGTAGGGAAAGCACAGGACGTTGTTGACCTGGTTCGGGAAGTCCGAGCGGCCGGTACAGATCATGGCATCCGGGCGGGTCGCCTTGGCCAGTTCCGGCATGATCTCCGGAAATGGATTGGCGAGCGCCATGATCAGCGGATTATGCGCCATGCGCGCGATCATCTCCGGCTTGAGCACGCCGCCCGCGGACAGGCCGAGGAAGATATCGGCTCCCTCGATGATGTCGTTGAGGGTGCGCGCTTCGGTCTCCTGGGCGTAGACGTCCTTCCAGGGGTCCATCAGTTCGGTGCGGCCCTTATAGACCACGCCCTTGATGTCGGAGATGAAGATGTTCTCGCGCTTGGCGCCCAGCGAGACCAGGAGGTTGAGGCAGGCAAGTGCCGCCGCGCCGGCCCCCGACGCCACGATCTTGACGTCGGCTATCGACTTGCCGGCCAATTCGAGGCCGTTGCGGACGGCGGCGCCGACGATGATGGCCGTGCCATGCTGGTCGTCGTGGAAGACCGGGATCTCCATGCGCTCGCGCAGCAGGCGCTCGACCTCGAAGCACTCGGGCGCCTTGATGTCTTCCAGGTTGATGCCTCCGAAAGTCGGCTCGAGCGCCGCGACCACGGTGACGATCTCCTCGATCGACTTGGAGGCGATCTCGATGTCGAAGACGTCGATGCCCGCGAACTTCTTGAACAGGACGGCCTTGCCTTCCATTACCGGCTTGGAGGCGAGCGGGCCGATATCGCCGAGGCCGAGCACGGCGGTGCCGTTGGAGACGACGGCCACGAGATTGGAGCGGGCCGTCAGGTTGGCGGCCTCGAGCGGATCGGCGTGGATGGCCTCGCAGGCCGCCGCCACGCCGGGAGAATAGGCCAGGGCGAGGTCGCGCTGGTTGCCGAGCGGCTTGGTCGCCTGGATCTCCAGTTTTCCCGGCTTGGGATAGCGGTGGTAGATCAGTGCCCCGGTCCGCAGATCCTCGGACATGGTCGAGGAGTTCGTAGGGGCTGCCGAGCCGGCCTGGACATCTGACATTGCGTTTCCCGTCCTGTTGGCTAGGGCAAGGCGCATTCGTCGAACGCTGCTTTGCTCTAACGCCTTGTTTCAATGCGTCGTTGCGATTCTCGGTAGTCCCCTCAAATCGTAAAACGCTCTGGTCCGGGGCCTTGCGCGGCCCCGGCTTTCTCCGTTTTAGCGCATGCCATTACGGCCGCCAGCCCCGAGACTGTTATTTTTCCTGGACGTTCAGACGAATATGAAGTTCGCGCAACTGCTTGGGCGTCGCTTCCGAGGGGGCACCCATCAGGATGTCTTCGGCGCGCTGGTTCATCGGGAATAGCGAGATCTCGCGCAGATTCTGTTCACCCGCCAGCAACATGACGATGCGATCGACGCCGGCCGCCATGCCGCCATGCGGCGGAGCGCCATACTGGAAAGCCCGGTACATGCCGCCGAAGCGCTCGATCACCGTCTCCTCGCCATAGCCGGCAATCTCGAAGGCCTTCACCATCGCTTCCGGCTTGTGGTTGCGGATGCCGCCGGAGGCAATTTCAAAGCCGTTGCAGGCGATATCGTACTGATAGGCCTTCAGCGTCAGCGGGTCCTGGGTGTTGAGCGCATCGAGGCCGCCCTGCGGCATGGAGAAGGGGTTGTGCGAGAAATCGACCTTCTTCTCGTCCTCGTTCCACTCGAACATCGGGAAGTCGACGATCCAGGCGAGCTCGAAACGGCTCTCGTCCACCAGCTTGAGGTCGGTGCCCACCTTGGTGCGGGCGGCGCCGGCAAACTTGTAGAACTTGTTCGGATCGCCCGCGACGAAGAAGGCGGCATCGCCGGCCTTCAGGCCGAGCTGCAGCCGGATCGCCTCGGCCCGTTCCGGGCCGATATTGTTGGCGATCGGTCCGCGCGCGCCGATGCCTTCGGCATTGGGATCGGCCTGCTTCGTCGTCTCGTCGGTCGCCTTGTCGAAGAACAGGATGTAGCCCAGGCCCGGCTGCCCTTCGCTCTGCGCCCAGGAATTCATGCGGTCGGCGAAGGTGCGCTGGCCACCGCCCGGTCCGGGGATGGCCCAGACCTGGTTGGCCGGGTCTTCGAGCATGCGCGCGAAGACCTTGAAGTTCGAGCCGCGGAAATGCTCGGAAACCTCCTGCATGATCAGCGGGTTGCGCAGGTCCGGCTTGTCGGAACCATATTTGCGCAGCGCCTCCGCATAGGGAATGCGCGGCCAGCCCTTGGTGACGCTCTTGCCCTTGCCGAACTCCTCGAAGATGCCGGTGATCACCGGCTCGACGGCAGCGAAGACGTCTTCCTGGGTGACGAAACTCATTTCGAGGTCGAGCTGGTAGAATTCGCCCGGCAGGCGGTCGGCGCGCGGGTCCTCGTCGCGGAAGCAGGGAGCGATCTGGAAGTAGCGGTCGAAGCCCGCCATCATCAACAGCTGCTTATATTGCTGAGGCGCCTGCGGCAGAGCGTAGAACTTGCCGGGATGGATACGCGAGGGCACCAGGAAGTCGCGCGCGCCTTCCGGCGAGGAGGCCGTCAGGATCGGCGTCTGGAACTCGTTGAAGCCAGCCGCCTTCATGCGCGTACGCATGCCATCCACCACCTTGCCGCGCAGCATGATGTTGTTGTGGATGCGCTCGCGCCTCAGATCCAGGAAGCGGTATTTCAGGCGCGTCTCTTCCGGATAGTCCTGGTCACCGAACACGGGCAGCGGCAGTTCGGCCGCCTGTCCCAGCACCTCGATCTCGGTGACGTAGACTTCCACCAGGCCCGTGGGCATCTCGTGGTTCTCGGTGCCTTCGGGGCGCTTGCGCAGCTTGCCGTCCACGCGCACGACCCATTCCGAGCGCAGGGTCTCCGCCACCTTGAAGGCCGGCGAATCCGGATCGACCACGCACTGGGTCAGGCCGTAATGGTCGCGCAGGTCGATGAACAGCAGGCCACCATGGTCGCGGATGCGGTGGCACCAGCCGGAAAGCCGCACGTCCTGCCCGACATGGTCGAGGCGAAGATCAGCACAGGTGTGAGAGCGATAACGGTGCATAGGCGTGTCTTTCCGGACAAAGTGTTTTGCGATCGGACGGTATCACCGAGAATCGCAAAGACGCGTCAAACCAAGGTGCCAGAGTATAAGTGCGTTTTCGCCGAAACGCGCCTTGCTCTGGAGTTTGAGGTCATAGACCCCAACGCCACCGCCGCCGTCAAGGAGCAGCTTGACTTGTCCGGGCCAAACAAGGCCCTGAACATGCATTTAAGGCCGAAATCCTTGCCTTGTGGCGCCGTGTGCCCGATAAGCATATTCATGCCACAATCCTCCAGTTCCCCAGTCGCCATCATCACCACAACCCCGGACCTCGCCGCAGCCTGCTCTCGCCTCGCCGCACATGAGTTCGTTACCGTCGATACCGAGTTCCTGCGTGAGACCACCTTTTGGCCCAAGCTCTGCGTCGTGCAGGTTGCCAGCCGCGAGGAGGCTGTGGTCATCGACGCCCTGGCCGAGGGGCTAGACCTTGCTCCCCTGTTCGAGCTGCTGCGCAACGAGAAGGTGCTGAAGGTCTTCCACGCCGCCCGGCAGGACATCGAGATCGTCTGGCATCTCGCCGGCTTCATTCCCGCGCCGCTGTTCGACACGCAGGTCGCCGCCATGGTGCTGGGCTATGGCGACTCCATTGCCTATGACCAATTGGTCCAGCGCATCACCAACGCCCATATCGACAAGTCGTCCCGTTTCACGGACTGGTCGAAGCGCCCCCTCACCCAGGCCCAGATCAATTACGCCGTCTCGGACGTCACCCATTTGCGCGACGTCTACCTCAAGCTTGCGGCGTCGCTCGAGAAAAGAAAGAGGAGCCATTGGGTCGGCGACGAAATGTCTGTCCTGACTTCGCCGGATACCTATCGGCAGGCCCCGGAGGACGCCTGGCGGCGGGTAAGCGGACGCGTGCGCAAGCCGCGCGATCTTGCCGTGCTGGTCGAGGTGGCAGCTTGGCGCGAGCGCGAGGCCCAGTCGAAGAACGTGCCGCGTTCGCGCGTGCTCAAGGACGACGCCATCACCGAAGTCGCTCTGCAGGCCCCGGACACGCCGGAGAAGCTGGCCGGTATCCGCATGATTCCGAAGGGATGGGAACGCTCCCGCCCCGGCCTCGACCTGATCGAAGCGGTGAAGGCCGGTCTGGCTCGAGACCCAGCGAGCCTGCCACGCCAGGCACCGCCGCGGATCGCCAGCAATGGCGCCGGCGCGACGGTGGAACTGCTCAAGGTGCTGCTGAAGATGGTGGCTGAAAGCCAGGGCGTCGCCGCCAAGGTGATCGCCACCACCGACGATCTCGACATGATCGCAGACAGCGACACAGCCGATGTCCCGGCCCTGCATGGCTGGCGCCGCGAACTGTTCGGCGAGAAGGCGCTCGCCCTCAAGCACGGCAAGCTGGCGCTGGCGATCGAACGCGGCAAGGTCGCGGCAATTAGCCGATAGCTGGCTGTAATTGACTTGCGCTATGAGCCGGGTGAAGGCTGGGCGAATCGTTCGATGCGCCGGGCCTTTGGACGCATCGCAAGCAGGAGTATGAGCATAAAATGAAGGTCGCGGTTCTCGGCAGCGGCGTGATCGGAGTGACCTCCGCCTATTATCTGGCGAAGGCCGGACATGAAGTCGTCGTGCTGGATCGCCAGCCCGGCCCAGCTCTCGAGACCAGTTTCGCCAATGCCGGCGAGGTTTCCCCCGGCTATGCCTCGCCTTGGGCGGCTCCCGGCATTCCGCAAAAGGCGATCAAGTGGCTGTTGATGAAGCATGCCCCGCTGATCCTGCGCCCCCGTCCCGATCCGGCGATGGTCGCCTGGGTCTGGCGCATGCTGCTCAACTGCACCTCCGAGCGCTATGCCATCAACAAGAGCCGCATGGTTCGCCTGGCCGAATATAGCCGAGACAAGCTGATCGAACTGAGGGCCGCCACCGGCATCCGCTATGACGAGCGCATGCAGGGTACCCTGCAGCTCTTCCGTACCCAGAAGCAGCTCGACGGCATCGGCAAGGATGTCGAGGTGCTCAAGCGCGATGGTGTCCCCTTCGAGGTCCTCGATGCGGATGGCTGCATCGGCGCCGAACCGGCTCTTGCCCATGTCCGTTCCCTGATCCGCGGCGGCTTGCGCCTGCCCAATGACGAGACCGGCGACTGCTACAAGTTCACCGGCGCGTTGGCTCAGCTCGCCGAAACGCTCGGCGTGCGCTTTCGCTATGGCGTCGAGATCAAGCGGCTCGTCTTCGCCGGCGACAAGATCGAAGGCGTCGAGACCAGCACAGGCGTCGAGAAAGCCGACGCCTACATTGCGGCTTTCGGCAGCTACACACCCGGTTTCGTCGCGCCGCTCGGCCTCAAGGTGCCGGTCTACCCGGTCAAGGGCTATTCGCTCACCATTCCGATCGTCGACGAGAGCCGGGCGCCGGTCTCCACCATCATGGACGAGACCTACAAGATCGCGATCACCCGGCTCGGTGATCGCATCCGTGTCGGTGGCATGGCCGAAATTTCGGGCTTCAGCAAGGACCTGCCGCCGGCCCGCCGTGACACGCTGGCCCAGTCGGTAAGCGACCTCTTCGGCGGTTCGGGCAATCTGGCCGCCGCGAGCTTCTGGTCGGGCCTGCGTCCGATGACGCCGGACGGCACGCCGGTGATCGGCCGCACGCGTTACAAGAACCTGCTGCTCAACACCGGCCATGGCACATTGGGCTGGACCATGGCCTGCGGCTCCGGCCGTGTGATGGCCGATATCGTCAGCGGCAAGAAGCCGGAGATCGACGTCTCGGACCTCGGGTTGAACCGCTACGGGGCCTGAACGTTCCGGTCCTTCATCCCGGCAGAGGCCACACCCCACTGGCTGCAGACAGCGGGGTGTGGCCTTTGCCAACCTGTCTCCCCTATTCCGCCGCGACCGTGACAGTCTCCGCCGGATCGAGGATCCGGATCACGGCCTCGCGACCGATCAGGCGCCCGAGCGCCTTCATGCGGGCGTTGAGGCGTTCGCCCACCAGCCCCTCCAGGTCGCGGGGCACATCGAGCAGCAGTTTGCCATGACTGACATAGAGCGGCGCGCGCGGTAGCACGCCCGGCATCGAGGCGGACAGGATGTAGCCTACCCGCATCAGCCCCCCGAGGATGCGCGCCCGGTCGAGGATGCGCGCGGTGGCGATCTCACGGATGCGGGGAGACAGTTCCTCCTCGTTCAGGCCGACATGGCGGAAATAGTTCGCTACCGCCATATAGGCGCGACCACGATGATCGACGCCGACAAAGGCGGCGTGGGCAATGATGTTGAGGCTCTGCTCGCCACGATAATCGGGGTGGGCGCGCCAGCCGATATCGGCCACCAGGCAGGCCGCATGGCGCTGGCGTTTCTCGTCGGCCGTCTCGTCGAGGTGGGTCGATGCCATGAAGCGGTCGCCCCAGCGCACCAGTTCCTCGCCGTGCCGCGGCGAGCGCGAACGCAGGATGTTGAGTTCGCTGGCTGCGGTGATCAGGGGATCGAGCTTGCGGCTCTCCTCGTCGAGCAGCGAATAGAGCAGGCCTTCACGCACGCCCTGGGCCGAGATCACCACATCGCGCGGCTTGCCGGCCTTGATGACCTCGCTCATCACCGCCGCGCCATAGGCGAGCAGCGGCAGGCGCCCGGTCGAAACCGTGTCCTTGCCGATCAAAGTGGTGTTGTCGACCCGCATGATCAGCTTGCAGAAATCGAGCATCTCCCGCGCCGGCACGCTGTAGCCATGCATGATGTGCAGGGGATAGCCGAGCTGCATCATGTGCAGCTTGGCAAGCGAACGCCAGGTACCGCCGACCGCATAGAAGGTGCGGTCCTTCAGATGTTTCAGCGGGTCCGCCTTGGCGAGCTTTTCCTGGGCGATCTTCGACGCCTTGCGCACCGACTGGCCGGAGGTGTCCTGCAAGGCAAGCCCGCCGAGCGGTGTCGTCATGCCCGCGCCGGCGCGATGGCCGTGCACCTCGATCAGTTCGAGCGAACCACCGCCCATGTCGCCGACCACGCCGTCCGGCATGTGGAAACCCGAGATCACGCCATAGGCCGACAGGCGCGCCTCGCGCTTGCCGGACAGCACTTCGATCTCCGCACGGCAGATCGCCGTGGCGCGGGCGATGAACTCCTCGCCGTCCTCGGCATCGCGCGCCGCCGCCGTCGCCAGGACGTAGAGGTCCTTCACGCCCATGGTGTCGCATAGGGCGCGGAAGCGGATGAGCGCCGCATAGGCCTTGGCGACGGCTGCGGGATCGAGGCGCTTGGTGGTCATCACGCCACGGCCGAGGCCGCACAGCACCTTCTCGTTGAAGACGGCCGTCGGCGCGCGCGTCAGCCCCTCATAGACCACCAGACGAACCGAGTTTGAGCCAATGTCGATCGTCGCGATCGGCGGCCCCTGGCAGATGCGCCCCTGCGCGAAACCGGGCTGTCCCGGGCTCGGCCCCGCCAGGTCGGCGGCCTGGACATGGGGCAGCGTGTCAGCGTCTGCGGCTGAGGAGCGTTCGGGGAGAGTTGTGTTCAAGAGATTTGCCTCGTCCCGATAGGCTGGGATTGGTCATGAAATATTTGTGGGCGTTGAAGGGCTCTTCGTCAGGCTGCGGGACTATGCGTTCCGCAGTTCCGTCGGGCAAGATGCTCCAGCTCTGTTGATTGTCGATAAGATTGGCGATCATGATCTGATCGAGCACCTGCTCGTGCACCGTCGGGTTGAGGATAGGGCAGAGCGCTTCGACGCGGCGGTCGAGATTGCGTTCCATCAGATCGGCCGAGGAGATGTAGACGGCCGCCTTCTGGTGCGGCAGGCCATGGCCATTGCCGAACGCATAGATGCGGCCATGCTCGAGGAAGCGGCCGACGATCGACTTGACGCGGATGTTCTCCGACAGGCCGGGAACGCCCGGCCTGAGGCAGCAGATGCCGCGCACCACCAGATCGACCTGCACACCCGCCTGGCTGGCTGCATAGAGCGCATCGATGATCATGGTGTCGACCAGCGAGTTGCATTTGCACCAGATGGCGCCCGGCCGGCCAGCCTTGGCGTGCTCGATCTCGGCATTGATGTGGTCGAGGATGCGCTGCTTGAGCGAGACGGGCGAAACCGCCATGCGCTCCAGCGCCGCCGGCTCGGCATAGCCTGTGATGAAGTTGAAGATGCGCGAGACGTCGCGCGCGATCACCGGATCGGCGGTGAAGAAGGACAGATCCGTGTAGATGCGCGCGGTGATGGGATGGTAGTTGCCGGTGCCGACATGGCAATAGGACACGAGCTGGCCCATCTCGCGCCGCACTACCAGCGAGAGCTTGGCGTGGGTCTTCAGCTCGATGAAGCCGAACACCACCTGCACGCCGGCGCGTTCGAGATCGCGGGCCCAGCGTATGTTGGCTTCCTCGTCGAAGCGTGCCTTCAGTTCCACCAGCGCCGTGACCGATTTTCCGGCCTCGGCGGCCTCGGCCAACGCCTTGACGATCGGACTGTTGGAGGAGGTTCTGTACAGCGTCTGCTTGATGGCGACCACGTTCGGGTCGCGCGCTGCCTGGTTGAGGAACTGCACCACGACATCGAAAGATTCGTAGGGGTGGTGCACCAGGATGTCCTTCTGCCGGATGGCGGCGAAGGCATCGGCCCCATGATCGCGGATACGCTCAGGCGAGCGCGGCGAATAGGGCTTGAATTTGAGGTCCGGACGATCGAGCCCGACGAGTTGCGACAATTCGTTGAGGGCGAGCATGCCCTCGACGCGAAATACCGCGTCGTCGGCGACGTCGAGTTCCTCTGTCACGAATTGGCGGATGCTGTCGGGCATGCCGGCCTCGATCTCGAGGCGGATCACCACGCCGCGCCGGCGCTGCTTGAGCGCCGTCTCGAACAGCAGCACCAGGTCTTCCGCCTCTTCCTCGACTTCGAGATCGGAGTCGCGGATGACCCGGAAGGAGCCCTGCCCCTTCACGGTATAGCCGGGGAACAGTTTGGCGATGAACAGCACCGCCAGATTTTCCAGCGTGATGTAGCGGGCCGCCCCGGTTTCGGCGAAGTCCGGCAGGCGGATGAAGCGCTCGACCTTGTGGGGCGCACGGATCAGGGCGTTCAGCATGCGCCCGTCGCTCATGCGCTTGAGCTGCAGGGCGATGGTGAAGCCGAGATTGGGAATGAACGGGAACGGGTGGGCCGGATCGACGGCGAGCGGGGTGAGGATCGGGAAGATGTAGCTGAGGAAATAATCGTCCAGCCACGCGCGCTCGGCCTTGGAAAGGTCGCGCGGCTCGGTGATCACGATGCCCTCGAGCAGCAGGTCGTCGCGCAATTCGGTCCAGCGTTTCTGCTGGTCGGTGGCGAGCTTGGACACGGCCTCGCCGATCTTGACGAGCTGTTCGGCCGGCGACAGGCCGTCTGGACTGCGCGCCGTGACGTCTTCGCGCACCTGGCCGATCAGGCCGGCGACGCGCACCATGAAGAACTCGTCGAGATTGCTGGCCGAGATCGACAGGAATCGCAGCTGCTCGAGCAGGGGATGGCTCTTGTTGGACGCCTCTTCCAGCACGCGGCGATTGAATTGCAGCCAGGAAATCTCACGATTGATGAAGCGGTCCGGGCTGACGCGCAGCGCGATCGAGTCTTGAGAGGGAGCCACGTCACGTGCCGCCTCCCGCATCTCATCGCCTTGCATCGCGCTCTCCACCGTCTGTGCCGTGCTGGTCATGGTCGTCAATGCCGCTCGCTATGTCCCGGGCTGCTGTTCCCCATCCCGCCGGTCGGAATCGCCGTCCGCCATGGGGAAGCCTGCTTAGGCCGCCTATATGACAATGCTGTCACATAAAATGGCTGCGCTGGGGAAAATTCGCAAAACTTCGCCCCGTCGCCTGTGGAACCGTCGCTGGCTGCTCAATGAACTGGACCCGGGCGGAGGAGCGTAAGCGCGACCTGATCGCGATCACTCCTCGTCGAATGGCGACGCCAGCACTTCCTTCAGAAGTTCGGCCGCGAGTGCCCGCGTGATCCGGCGGCCGCGTGACAGGCCTTCGCGATCGAGCACGGCAACCACCTGGCGCGCTGCGGCGAAGGAGCGCTCGATGCGCCGAACGAGGAAGTCGACCAGGCTGGAATCGACGATGAGCTGCCGGTCGAGGAAGAGCTTCACCAGCAGCATGCGGAAGAGATCGTCGTCCGGCGTGGCGATGGTCAGGGCCGGCATGGCCCGCAGGCGCGAGATGAGGTCGGGAAGCACAAGACCCCAGCGCTCGGGGGGTTCGTGAGCGGTGATCAGCAGGGAGGCGCCCGCCTCGCCGGCGAGGTTGAGCAGATGGAAAAGCGCCGTCTCGTCGATGCCACGCCCGGCATCTTCGATCACCACCGCCTTGTGTGAGACCAGCACGGGGACATTGTCGTCCCGCAGCGCCTCGCCCGTCAGCGTGACCGCGCCTGCGGCTTCGGACCAGATCGCCGCCAGATGGCTCTTGCCCGAGCCGCTCGGGCCGATCAGCAGGGCACGACGGGACGGCCAGTCCGGCCAACGTTCGATGAAGGCATAGGCGGCCTCATTGGACGGCGAGACCAGGAAATCCTCGCGGGCGAACGAGGCCCGCAGCGGCAGATCGAGCGCCAATTGGCGGGGAAGGGTCACGACGAAGGGTCCGATGGCAGCACCTCGGCCTGAGCCTGGCCGACATGGCCGGTATAATACTGGCTGGCGAGGTAGCGCGACAGGGCAAAGCGCACCAGGACGCCGATCGCCGCCGCCACCGGCACGGCAACCAGCAGGCCGATGAAGCCGAACAGGCTGCCGGCGGCCAGCAGGGCGAACATCAGCCAGACCGGATGCAGCCCGACCGAACCGCCGACCAAGCGTGGCGAGAGCACATAGCCTTCGAGAATCTGCCCTGCCACGAAGACCAGGGCGGCATAGACCGGCAAATGCCAATCTGGCCAGACCTGGACCAGTGCCACGCTGACGCTGACCACGAAACCAAGGATGGAACCGACATAAGGGATAAAGGAGGCCAGACCGGTGCACAGCCCGATGAGGAAGCCGAAGCTGACACCGAGAAAGGTCAGGCAGGAGCCGTAGAACAGACCGAGCAGGAAGCAGACCGTCGCCTGGCCGCGCACGAAGCCGGCGATGGCGGCATCGATGTCGCGGAAGATGCCGCGGATGGCGTCGGCATGGTCACGCGGCAGCCAGCTGTCGACACGCGCTACCATATGATCCCAGTCGAGCAGGATGTAGAAAGCCACCACCGGCGTGACGATCAGGATGCTGACCACCCCGATGACAGCCTGGCTGCCCGACCAGAGCGAGGAGACGAAGGTGGCAAGGACCTGGGCCCCCTGCCCGACATAGTCGCCGAGCGACTTCTGGATGTCCTGCAGCCGTTCGGTAAGCAAGCCCCCGAGCCAGCTCTGGTTGAGTTCGCCCAGAATGCGCTGCATGGAGGCCACGATGCTCGGCAGCCTCTCGCGCAAGCCGTTGAACTGCTCGCCCAGCATCGGCACCAGCAGGAGGATCGCCAGCACGATGAGGAAGATGAAGCCGAGCAGAATCAGGGAGGCGGCTGCCCAACGGGGCAGTCCCAGCCTCTCAAGCCTGTCGGCGACGGGATCGAGGAAATACGCGATCGCCAGGCCGGCGACAAAGGGCCATACCATGCCCTGGAGTAGCCAGATCAGCGCGATGAACAGGGCCAACGCACCGAGCCAGAAGAATACCTGCCGTTGGAGGCTCATCCATTCGCTCCTGAAGCTCGATCCACACCGTTCTCCCCGGCCAAGCAAGCCTCGTCCGGGACGGCTGAGATGGCGGATGGCCTTCCGCGGCCGGAATATTCATCCGGCCATATGGTTGAGCCACTGGCGCAGATAGGCGGCAGCCGAGGCAATGGTCAAGAGCGTGACCAGGATGGAACCCACTTCGATCAGGAAAGGAAAAGGCCATCCAGTGCCCTTGGCGAACAGCACGAGCGCCACAAAAGCGATCTGTACCGCGGTGTTGAGCTTGGAAAGCATCAGCGGCGCGATCTGTACCGGCTGGCTCATGACCCAGGACACCAGCACGGCGCCGATGATCATGAAATCGCGGAAGACGGCGAGGATAACCAGCCAGGCAGGCACCACACCGACGATCCCCAGCGTGACGAAGATCGAAACCAGCAGGGCCTTGTCCGCCAGCGGGTCGAGCACGGCCCCCAATTCGCTGCGCATGTCGAAGCGCTTGGCGATGAAGCCATCGACGCCATCGGAAACGCCGGCAACCAGGAAGGTGACGAACGCCCAGCCCCATGCCCCCGAGGTGATGCACAGCACCGCCAGCGGCACCAGGCAAAAACGCAGGATGGTGATCAGATTCGGTATCGTCATGATCGGATCGTAGCAAACCACGAGAGGGCAGGCACGTCGGGGCGGATTCGCCGGCATCCTCTGCGGTTGTCTGGCAGGTCGGGCGACCCGACGGTGACGTCGGGCATCGCCGTGACACGTCCAAACAAGGCGTCAGAGCACCACCACCGTGGTGCCGACCCCCACCCGCTGGTAGAGGTCCATTACATCCGGGTTGGCCATGCGAATGCAACCGGAGGACACCGCCCGGCCGATGGTATTCGGCTCATTGGTGCCGTGAATGCGATAGAGCGTGGACCCCAGATAGAGCGCACGCGCCCCCAGCGGATTGTTGAGGCCGCCCTCCATATGATCGGGCAGTTCGGGACGGCGGGCGATCATTTCCTTGGGCGGCGTCCAGCTCGGCCATTCAGCCTTGCGGCTGATGGTTTCGGTACCTTTCCAGGTGAAGCCCTGTTTGCCGACGCCGATGCCATACCGGAGCGCCGTGCCGTCCTCCTGCACGAGATAGAGCCGCTTCTCCTTGGTCGAGATCACGATGGTGCCGGGGCTGTAGCCCGAGAACGGCACCACCGTGCGCGGGATCGGGGACTGCGCCAGCATGGCCTGGCCATCGTCCTTGGTACCGGAATCGAGATTGGGCGAGATGCTGTTCGGATCGATCGAGGCCTGGCGCTGCGGGCGCCGGCCTGGCGTCACATCGCCATCCTGGTCGCCATAATAGCCATAGGGATCCTCTTGATAGTCGTAAGGCTCCTCGAAGTTCCGATCCGCCCGGTAGGTCGGCTGGGGATCCCGCCACTGGCGCGGACGGGAGACGCCATCGTCCTGATAATAGCCGTCGTCCGGAGGATAGCCCCACTCCTGGGCCTGGGCCGTCCCCCCGATCACCAGGAGGGCAAGGACGGGTAAAAGTGCTTTTCTTGCAATCGTCATGTCGAGAACCACACGTCCCGGAAGAACGCCCGGGGTTGCGCCCTGCAGGGCAATGCAAGGCAAGATGGCTGCGACAATCCCGGAAACGGCGGGCGTAATTGTGGCAATGGCAGCGGCAGAAAGTCGCTATTTTTTAACCCTTTGTTCAGCATGCATTCAGATCGGGTTGACTGTCCTTGCGGAAAGGGATCCCATGTCCTCCGCCGTGAGTTCCTCATTCAAAGCCACTTCCTTGCCGTGAGGGCAGCGCATCATGAGCCTTGCCACGGTTCCGATATCCGCCCTGGCCGTTTCGCTTCCCGACGAGGCAGCCGCGCAGGCATGGAACGGCTTTCTCGAATTTCGCTCTTCCCAGGAAGCGGCGGCGGCCCGTCCCGCGCATATGCTGGGCGAAGGCGGCAAGGACGATTGGGTCCACGCTCTGCATTGGAAAAAGCCGCGGGCTACGGTCGACCCGATCGGTTGCTTCCTGCTGCGCGACGTCGAGGTCTGGCGTCCCGGCATCCTCGTCCATGGCGGCCAGGTCATCGACGATGCCAATCTGTCGACCAACATCGCCTTGTCCATGGCCCGCACCGACACGAATTTTGCCTCGCGTTTCAGCGAGACGGCGGCCAGACCCATAGACCGTCCCGCTCTCGTCGTAGCCGGCCCGGGATATACCATCTGGGGCCATTGGCTGGTCGAATTCCTGCCGCGGATACCCATTGCCAGCCAGTTCCTGGCATCGCTGCGTGAAGAATGGGTCATCCCGCTGCCCCATGACACGCCGTCCTGGGTCGAGGATTTGCTGCTGTCGGCCTGCAACGTGCCTCGGGAAGCAATCCTGCGTTACACACCGGGACGGGAGCGCCTGCTCTTCGCACGCGCGGTGGTACCGACATTCTGCTTCTCCGGCGAATATACTTTCCACCCCTATCTGCGTGAATTCTACCGGTCGCTGGTACCGGCTTCGGCGCCGGCCCACCGGCGCCTCTGCCTTTCGCGAGGCGGTCCCGGCCCCTCGGCCAATCGGCCTTTCAGGCAGCGTGACTTCTTTGAGCAGCAGGCCAGGCGACGCGGTTTCGACGTCATCCGTCCCGAGGAACTGAACCTGTCCGACCAGATTGCAACGTTGTCGCAGGCCAGCGCCCTCATCGGCGAATATGGCTCGGCCCTGCATGGCTCGGTCTTTGCCGGGCCGGGCACCGTCGTCGGCTGTATCGGGCATTGGAACGCCGTCCAGATGCGCTTGAGCGACGTGCTGGAGCAACAAGGGGTCTACCTGACTCGCGGATGCCTTTGGCCCAGCGCCGACAGGCCGATGTCCATCGACACGAGCCCGGACGACATCGAGAGCTTTCTCGATCGCGTGACATCGCTGCTGGACTGAGTGTCCGGCGCTCGAATGTCCGTCCTGGCGACGTGACGTGATCCCGTCAAATCGCAAAGCGCCCCAGAAACAGCCGCCCCACTGCTACTTGCCCGTGAACCGATTGTTCTTGGGAAAGCCCTTGGGTGGCAGGCGCCCGGCGTCGGCTCGATTGCCAGTCCATTCGACCAGGTCGGTGACGGTCCAGGTCCGGTCCGAGGAATCACTCCAGGTCAGTCCCTGCGCCTTGTCGAACACACGCACGTCGGAAAGTCCGCCGTCCTTGTATTTCTGTAGCCTGACGCCCCTGCCCCGCGACATCTCGGTGATCTGGTGCAACGGGAAGACCAGCATCTTGCGATTCTCGCCGATCACGGCGACCGTGTCGCCGATGGCGGGCACGATCAGCTTGGCTTCCGCCGGCGCATCGACATTCAGCACCGACTTGCCCTTGCGGGTATTGGCCAGGATATCGTCCTCGGGCACCAGGAAGCCGCGTCCGTCGGTCGCCGCAATCAGCAACCGTCGCCCGCCCTGATAGGCGAACACGTCGACCACGTCGGCCCCCTCGTCGATATCGACCATCAGGCGGATCGGCTCGCCCATGCTGCGGCCCCCCGGGAGCTTGGAAGCCTCCAGCGTGTAGACCTTGCCATTGGTGGCGAGGATGAGGAGCCGGGCCGTCGTCTCGGACTGGAAGCCGAGCTTGAGCCGGTCGTCGGCCTTGAAGCTGAGGCCCGAGAGATCACTGAGATGGCCCTTCTGGGCCCGGATCCAGCCTTTTTCGGAAACGATCACGGTGATCGGCTCACGCTCGACCATCGCCTCGGCCACCGCCGACAGATCGATGGTGCCTGCCTTCGAGGCATCGATGTCGGTACGGCGCTTGCCGAGCGGCGTGTCCGGGCCGAACTTCTTGGCGACTTCGCTGACCTGCCAGCCCACCGTCTTCCATTGCAGCGCCTCGGAGGCGAGCAGCTTCTCGATGCCGGCCTTCTCCTTGGCGAGATCGTCGTGTTCGCGCTTGAGTTCCATCTCCTCGAGCTTGCGCAGATTGCGCAGGCGCATGTTGAGGATCGCCTCGGCCTGCACGTCGGTCAGGTCGAAGGCCTTGATCAATTCGTCCTTCGGCTCATCCTCGTAGCGGATGATGCGGATCACCTCGTCGAGATTGAGGTAGGCGATGATATAGCCGGCCAGGACCTCCATGCGCCTTTCCACGGCGGCGAGGCGGAACTTGGAGCGCCGGATCAGCACGTTACGGCGATGGCTCAGCCATTGCTGCAGCGCTTCGCCCAGCGAGAGCACGCGCGGCACCTGGCCATCGACCAGCACGTTCATGTTGAGGGAAATCCGGCTTTCGAGCTCGGAGAGCTTGAACAGCGATTCCATCAGCACGGCTTCGTCGACATTGCGCGACTTCGGCTCGATGACGATGCGCACATCCTCGGCCGATTCATCGCGTACGTCGCCGACCAGCGGCAGCTTGCGCTCCTCGAGGAGCTCGGCAAGCTTTTCGATCAGGCGGCCCTTCTGCACCAGCCAGGGAATCTCGGTGATCACGATCACCCAGGTTCCCCGCCCCAGATCCTCCTTGTGCCAGCGTGCCCGCACGCGAAAGCCGCCGCGGCCAGTGCGGTAGCTTTCCTGCATCGAGCCGGCGCTTTCGACGCAGATGCCGCCGGTGGGAAAATCCGGCCCCTTGACGAATTGCAGGAGGTCGGCGGTCGAAGCCTGGGGATTGTCGATCAGATGCAGCGCCGCCTGGCAGAGCTCATAGGCATTATGCGGGGGAATCGAGGTGGCCATGCCCACCGCGATGCCCTGTACGCCATTGGCGAGCAGATTGGGGAAGGCGCCGGGCATCACCACCGGCTCCTCGTCCTCGCCATTATAGGTGGCGCGGAAGTCCACCGCGTCCTCGTTGATCCCTTCCAGGATCAGGGTGGCGACCTCGGTCAGGCGCGCTTCGGTGTAACGGTAGGCGGCGGCATTGTCGCCGTCGATATTGCCGAAATTGCCCTGCCCGTCCACCAGCGGATAACGCTGGGCGAAATCCTGCGCCAGGCGCACCAGCGCGTCGTAGACGGCCTGGTCGCCATGCGGGTGGAACTTACCGATGACATCGCCCACCACGCGAGCGCATTTCTTGAAGGCCTGGTCGGGATCGAGGCGCAGCAGGCGCATGGCATGCAGGATGCGCCGATGCACCGGCTTCAGGCCGTCGCGCGCATCCGGCAGGGCTCGTTGCGTGATTGTCGAGAGTGCATAGGCAAGGTAGCGCTGCTCGAGCTCGGCGCGCAGATTGACCGTCCTGACTCCATCGCCTTCCGGCGGATCGTCCATCTCATCCATGCGGTTGACTTACCGAAAATGCCTGATTCGGAGCAAGTCGTAGACCTTATGATACAGGGCCAATCCCCCGATCACGTGCTATTGTAGTGTCATTCAGGACTCCATCCTGTTCGGTCTCGCTGGAGTCCCCATATCCTTATTGGTTCCAGTGGCGTATTTCTTGGGTCAGGAATGCATCATGTTTCAGAGTTTGCCGTGGCGAGGTCAGGGTAACGTGGCGGAATTGTCTCCGCCTCCGCAGAACGAAATCGTCAAGCCGCCGCGCCCCGTTCTGGGGCTTGCGCTCGGTGGCGGTGCCGCACGAGGGTTCGCCCATATCGGCGTGATCCGCGTGCTGGTGGAAGCGGGCTACGACATCGACGTGATCGCGGGTACGTCGATCGGAGCGGTGGTCGGTGGCTGCTACATTGCCGGCAGGCTCGACGATATCGAGGACTGGGCCCGCAGTCTCACCAAGCGCCGGGTCCTCAATTTTCTCGATCTGAATTTCGGCGGCAGCGGCCTGATGTCCGGCACCAAGCTGGCCCTGCTCCTGCAGAATGGCCTGGACGGCGTGCAGATCGAAAGTCTGCGCATTCCCTTCGTCGCGATCGCCACCGAAATCGGGCCGGGCCATGAGATCTGGCTGACGCGCGGCAATCTGGTCACCGCCATGCGCGCCTCCTATGCCCTGCCCGGCATTTTCGAGCCTGTCCGCATCGGCGGGCGCTGGCTGATGGACGGTGCCTTGGTTAATCCCGTGCCCGTCTCCGCCGCGCGCGCCCTCGGCGCCCGGGCGGTAATCGCCGTCAATCTCAATGGCGAACTGACAGGCCGCGGCGGCGTCATCCATACATTCGGGGCCACCTCGATGGAAATGGACGACCCACCCGTGCCCAAGCGCAATGGTTTCGGTGCCGCCACCTCGATGGTCCGGCGTCGCTTCGGTTTCGCCAGATCGCGCGAAACGCGCCAACGCCGCAACTCGCCCGGCATCCACACGGTGATGATGGAGGCCTTCAACATCACCCAGGACCGCATCTCCCGCTCGCGGCTGGCCGGCGACCCGCCCGATGTCTCGATCGGGCCGCGCCTCGGCCGCATCTCGCCCTTCGACTTCCATCGCGCCGCCGAGGCCATCGACATGGGTGCCGAAGCCGCCTTGAAGTCCCTAGACGACATCAAGGAGACCATGGAAGCGCTGGCATAGCGCCCTCCATCCCGCACAAGCTTCTGGATCTCAACGCGACGCCTGGAGGACGGTCGTCGTCATCAGGGTGCGATCAACCCGTTGACGCCGGGACGGGACAGATGCAGCAGTTGATAGATGGTTCCTGCCTCTTCAGGCGGCTCGCACGCCCACAGTTGAAAGACCACCAGCGTCCAATCCGTGGGGTCGACCGCGAGGGTCGACAGGCAGCTCCCATCCCTGGCCGCTTCGAGAGCCAAGCGCTCGCGCGCTTGCGCAATGTCGCCGGCCGGATCGATCTCGGCCTCCATCCCCTGCTCTCGAAGCGTCGCAAAACGTGCCTCTGACAGGGATTCCGGGCCGGACAGACACGAGACCCCGGCCCAGCGCCGTACCGACGGACGGCCGAAGGCGGAGACGAGGCCGGCAAAGCCCCCGCCTTCCCACAGGAAGCGGCCCATGCCTTCAGGCGCGGCCCACAGATAGAAGGGGGCATATTGGTTGACGGCCGCGCCGTGAACACCTTTTTCCCGGATCAGATAGGCCTTGAGTCCCAGCCCCGGAAAATTGTCGAGCAGCGGGCCCTTGCTGGCCACCCGGGCGCGGATGATCGCCATGTCGTAATCGGCCGGCAAGGTGATGGCATAATGCATCGCTTCCATTCGAAACTCCTCACACCGGTTCGTGCCACTGCACGGCGCGGCCATCCTGCACGGCCTGGACGCTGACATAGACGAAGGCATCGGCTTCGCCCGCGCCATGCCAATGCAACTCGCCGGGCGCGAACCAGACCGCATCGCCGGGGTCGAGTTCGATGATCGGGCCATTGCGCTGCTGCGCAAGGCCACTGCCGCTCACCGCGAGCAGCAATTGTCCACGGGGATGGCTGTGCCAATGGGTGCGCACACCCGGATCCAGCGTGGCGCGCATGGCCGTGGGCTCGCCATCCCGCACACCCGCGATCAGATGCTGCACCCGGAAGGGCGCGGACGCGATACCCGCCGGTGCAGTCTCTATCGCCTCGCCGGCCCGGATCACGGTCATCTCGTCGGGAAGGCCCGGCCCGCTCATGCCGGCACCTCTTCCACCATCTGGGTGAGGCCATTGCTGAAGGACCAGCCGTCGCGCTCGGTGGTGGTGACGACGATCATGATGTCGTCGGGCCGAAGTCCCGGCGCCTGTGTGAGCAGTTCCACCACGCGCCGGTAGAATTGCTGCTTCACCGTCGTGCTGCGCGGGCGCCCGGCCGTGATGGCGATCAGCACGAAATCGTCGGAACGCTCACCGCTGAAATAGCCGCGATCGTAGACCAGCGCCTCCGGATCGAGCTGTTCGATGATCTGGAAACGGTCGGCCAGTGGAACCTCGAAGGCTTCGACCAGGGCGCGATGCAGATTATCCGACAGGGCGCGGAGATAATCAGGGGATTTCCCCTTGCGGAGTGAAATACGGGCGAAAGGCATGACGGATGTCCTCAACGCCAAGGCCTGCTGCCTTGACCCCTCCATCATGTCACTGCATATTCATCCTGAAAATCAGGAAATATTTGATGATACATCCTGAAAATCGGGACAATTTTCATGCGGCTGGTCAATTTCGACATCGATGTCCTGCGCAGCTTCGTTACAGGCATCGAACTGGGCAGCTATGCCCGCGCCGCGGAGCATCTCAGCCGGTCCACTTCCGCGGTCAGCGCCCAGCTCAAGAAGCTGGAAGAACAAGCGGGCACCGCCTTGTTCCGCCGGGCCGGCCGCGGCCTGGCGCTCACCGAGGCGGGTGAAACGCTGCTGACCTATGCGCGCCGCCTGCTCGCCCTCAATGACGAGGCGGTCTCGGCCCTGAGCGGAGCAGATCTTGCCGGCCATGTGCGCTTCGGCGTGCAGGAAGATCTGGGAGAGACGCTGCTACCGCAAATCCTCGGCCGTTTCGCGCGGGCCCATCCGAGGACGCGCATCGAAACCCGCCTTGCCCGCAATGCCGATCTGCTGAAACGCATCGCCAGTGCCGAGCTCGACCTCGCCATCGCCTGGGGAGACCAGACGAGGCAGGCTCCAGCCGCCATGGCCGGCGAGCATCTCGCCGATATCGCCATGCGTTGGATCGGCCTTCGTGATGGCCTGTCCGGGCAGCGCTTCGGCGACCGGCTGACGAAGCGGGATGAACCTTTGCCGCTGGTGATGTTCGAGGCCCCTTGCCTGTTCCGCAGCGTCGCAACCGAGGTGCTCGACCGCGCCGGCATTGCCTGGCGCATCGCGGTGACCAGCACCAGTCTCGCCGGTCTCTGGGCGGCGATCTCAAGCGGACTGGGCGTGACCCTGCGCACCGAGATCGGCCTGCCGAGCCATCTTGCCGTGCTTGGCGAGGAAAGCGGCCTGCCGGCGCGATTGCCGACACTGCCGCTGCTGCTGCATCGCACGCAGGCTCAGCACAATGCGGCCACGGACCGGCTGAGCGAGATCATGCGGGAGAGCCTGACCCAGCCTCTCCTGCCCAAAAAGATCGCCTGACGCTTTCGGAGCAAAGCGCGTCCACACCGAACGCTCTTTGACCGGACTTTTCGTTCCATCGTGCCGCGCAATCAGCCACGGCGTCCGCTCATAAACTACTTTAAGATCAGGCCGTAATATATTCACGCATCGCCTTGGCTTCCGCCTCCATTTCGGCCAGGCGGAACTTCACCACGTCACCGATCGAGACGATGCCGACCGGCAGGCCATTTTCGACCACCGGCATGTGACGGAACTTGCCGGCCGTCATCCTCTCCATGATGTGGGGAATGGTATCCTGCTCATGAACGGTCTCGACCTTGGCCGTCATATGCTTGGATACGGGATGGTCGAACCCCTCGGCCGAGGCCTTGGCGAGCGCGCGCACGATATCGCGCTCGGACAGGATGCCGGCGATGCTGCCGTTCTTGTTGGTGATCAACACCGCGCCGATGCGCTTTTCGGCGAGCGTCCGGGAAGCGTCGGCAATGGTTGCGTCCGGCGACAGAGTGACGATGTCGCGGCCCTTGCCCTTCAGGATCTGTGCAACGGTCATGGGTACTCTCCTCAGACTGAACGTGCGCCTGCAGCGTCTTGATCTTGGGGGAGAATCCCGACAAGGGACGACCAGCCCCGCCTATGATGATGGCGTCTGCACGCCCATCGCGCAAGGGGCTGGTTCAAATGCAACCATTTGGTGAATCGATTTACGGATTGGACCCTCAGGAGCCCGAGCCGGCTTTCAGAATGAACTCGACCAGAGCCCTGCGCCGATCGGCATCGTCCATTCCGGCATAGATCATCCGGGTGCCCGGCACCACCGCCTGCGGTGCCGCGATGAAGCCATCGAGGGTGGCGGCGTCCCAGGTCAACCCGCTCGCCTGCATGGCCGGCGAGAAGGGATAGCCCGGCAGCGTGCCGGCCTTGCGGCCCGCGAGCCCCTGCAGGATCGGTCCGGTCGCCGAACGGGCCCCGCGGCCGATCTGGTGGCAGTGGGCGCAGGGTTCGAACACCGGGGCGAAGGTCGCTTCCGGCGGGCGGATATCGGCAATCGCCTGGGCAGGCGACGGGGGCGGAGCAACCTCGCCGACCGAGCGCAAGGCAATGAAAGTCCCGACCGCGACACCACCGAGTGCCGCGGCCAGGCCGAACCAGACAATCCTGCTCACGAGGCGAGCGCGCGGCGCATCTTGTCCAGCGCCTCCTCACGGGGCGCCTGATAGTCGATCAGCGTCACCAGTTCGCCCTTGGCGTTCATCATGTAGACGGCCGTCGAATGATCGAAGGTATAGCCGTCCCCTTCCCCCACCTTCTTGGCGTAGACGCGGAACTTCTTGATGATGTCGGCCACCTGCTCGGGCGTGCCGGTGGCGGCGGTGATGCGCGGATCGAAGCTCTCCAGATAGGTCTTGAGCAGTTGCGGCGTATCGCGGGCCGGGTCCACGGAAACGAAGACGACGTTGAACTTGTCCCCATCCGGCCCCAGCGCCTTCAATCTGTCCGTCATGTCAGTCAAGGTCGTCGGACAGGCATCGGGACAATTGGTGTAGCCGAAGAAATAAGCGGTGGGCTTGCCCAGGAAAGTGGCCTGTGTCACCGGCTTGCCGTCCTGATTGGTCAGGCTGAAATCACCACCGATGAAGCTGGACTGGGCCGTCGGTTTACCGCCCATGCTTTGCAGGGCCAGCACGCCCGCGGCCGCCAGTACGGCGAGCAGCGCCACGAGAACCACCAGTTGGAGACGACTGGATTTGAGGGTCATGAACACCTCCCGCCTCAATGGTTGCTGTGGTCGGCTTCGGCCGGCTGCTTGGCACCGATGGCCTCGACCTTGAACTTCACCGGCACCGTGCCGGCTTTCTCGAACACCAGCGTGCCGTCGATGGACTGGTTGGGCTTGAGCTGCTGCTTGAGCCCGGTGAACATCAGATGGAAGGATGACGGGCTGAGTTCAACCTTGCCATGGGCCGGAATCTCAAGCCCGCCCTCGACGGGCGCCATCTTCATGACGCCATCCTGGTTCGACATCTGGTGGATCGAAAAGCCGGAGGAAACCGAGAAGCTGCCGCCGATCAGCTTGTCGGGCTGATCGCCGGTGTTCTCGATGACGGTATAGCCGCCTGCCACCGGTGCCCCCTGCGGCGTGGCCCTGGTCCAGGGATGGGCGATCTGGAGCGTGCCGGCTTTGTAGTCATGGGCGAAGGCGGCAGTGGCGAGCGCGGAGGCGAGCGCGAGAGCACCGAAAAACGGGACGAGTTTCATGGAAAACCTGAACGGAATCGAGCAGCCTTGCACAGGCTGCGGGGAAGGAAGGGTGAAGGCGGTGAACCGTTCAGCCTGTCGGCGGTCCGCGTGGCCAGGCAGGCCTGCGATCCTGCCGGATCGTCGCGAAAAAGTCCTGTGAGGCGCGCAGCCTGACGATCCGCGGAAAGCGGACGATGCTGGCGACCGCCAAGACCTGCGGCAGAGCCGGCGCCAGGCGAAGTGCACACTGATCACAGGAATGGCCGCCATGGGCCTTGCCGCCGGCATCCGCATCGCCGAACTGGCAGACGGTGACGACCGTGCCGGCGATGACGACGGTCGCGCTGCCTCCCCGCTCCTCCTCGCTCGCGAGCGAACCGCCCATGCCGTTGAGCATCAGCCCAAGGGCAAGCAAGGCGGCCAGGCATTGCCGCAGCAATGAGAGATGGCGGGACAGGACCATGGCCGCATATGCAGCCGAGCCACTGCCGAAAGTCAAGGCGGCGCCATGGCGCATGGAATCGCCTGGGGCAAAGCGTGTTCGAGCATGAACGCGTTTGCTCCAACGCCCTGTTCCCATGCGTCTTTGCAATTCCCGGTGATGCCACCAAATCGAAAAATGCTTCAGGGAGCGCCGGTCCGCAGACCCGCCGAAACAAAAATGCCGGCCTTCTCAACTCCATCTCTCGATGGGGCTGGGAAGGCCGGCAGTCGTCAAAGATCTCCGGAGCCAGGCGCGTTCTTTAGAAACGCTTCCCAGTTCCACCTCCTCGCTTCGACAAGCCTCTGCGTGTCTTGGTGGGCCTCACCAAGTCGCAAAGGCTCTAGTCGTCGCGATAGACGCGCTCACGGCGCTCGTGCCGCTCCTGGGCTTCCAGCGACAAGGTCGCGATCGGCCTGGCATCGAGACGCTTGAGCGAGATCGGTTCACCCGTTTCCTCGCAAAAGCCGTAGGACCCGTCCTCGATGCGGGCAAGGGCCGCCTCGATCTTGGAGATCAGCTTGCGCTGGCGATCCCGGGCCCGCAATTCGATGGCACGATCCGTTTCCGAAGAGGCACGATCGGCTAGATCGGGGTGGTTCTCGTTCTCGGCCTGCAGATTGGCGATGGTATCCTGCGCTTCGCGCAGGATGTCGAGCTTCCAGGCATTGAGCTTGCGCCGGAAATAGTCCCGCTGACGCTCGTTCATGAAAGGCTCGTCGTCAGTCGGCCGATAATTGGTATCTACACTCAATGAAGTCATGTAAGAATCCCAACACTCCGCTACTGGGCGAGAGGTCTATAGTCTCAGTGACGCGCCACGACAATGCTCTTCGTTGTCACCGATTCGTTGAAAACGATAAAGTTGTGCACATGGCTTAGCCGGCCGTGTCCTCCTTGCTCTTTAGAATGAGGCCTCCGGCGACGTCCGTCACGCCCGGCCTCGGCAAGGCGTCGAAGGGCATCGGCCTGCTCGCCATCATGGCCGCAAGCCCGAGACGCGCGGTCAGGATGCCGTTCAGGACGCCTTCCCCCAGTTTGGCCGATATACGCGAGGCCAGGCCGTGGCCGAGCGCCTGGCTGATGAGGGAATCACCGGCAGCCATGCCGCCGGTGATGGCGAGATTGCCGAGCGCATGGCGCAGGAGGCGCATCATGCCGAGGCCGCCCGGACGCCCGCCATAGAGGGTCGCGAGCCGCCGGATCACGCGCAGCGTCTCCGCGCCCACGAAAAACATGTCGACCAGGGCACGCGGGCTGACGGCGGTGACCAGCGACACCCGCTTGGCCGCATCAGCGATGATCCGCTGGGCTTCGGCATCGAGCGGTCCCATCAGTTCGCGCTCGGTGACCCTGATCAGATCGGCGCCGTCGACGATATCGCCGGCGGCCGCCTCCACCGCCGCGCGGGCCCTGGCCATGCGCGGGTTGGCGGCATAGAGCTTGACGAGATCGCGCGACAGACCGCGCGCTGCATCGCGGTCATCCTTGGCAATGGCCAGCAACGCCCTGTCGTGCAGATGCTCGATGCGCGACAGCCGCATCAGGCCGATGACTTCCCGGATGGCAATGACAGCGAAAGCCAGAACCGCCAACCCCGTCAGGGCGGCGCCGAGCCAGCCGAGCCAGCCGGCATAGGAAAAGAGGTCGTCGATCAGCTTGGTCAGCGACAGGCCGACGGCGAGAGAGACCAGTCCGCCCACGGCCGACCAGAACAAGGTGCCCCAGCGCGAACGGCGCGGCCGCTGCGGCGCGACTTCGGCAGCCTCTTGCTCGAAGGCCTCCGGTTCAGGCGTCACCACCACATGGCCGCGCCGCATCGCCGCCGCCACCGGCGTATCGGCCATCACCACATTGGGATCGTTGAGGCGGAAGGCACGCGGCTTGCGGGGTTCCGTATTCATTCGCTCACGCCAGTTTGTCGCCGATCAGGAATTCGAGCGCCCGGTCCAGGCGAATATGGGGAAAGATCTGCCCGTCTTCCAGTCTGGGCGGACGGAAGCGGATGAAACGGTAATCGACCCCGCCTTCCCGGAGGTTTTCGAGGCCGTTGAAGCCGGAACCCGAGAACACGGCATTGGGATCTTCGGGCAGTTCGCCCGGGAACACGGCGATCTCGGCCTCACCATCGAAGACCTCGTCCCCCGAGCGCTCGCCGGCCATGGGCGTACCGATGATGCAAGGCAGGTTCTCGCGCCCCTGCTTGACACTGGCCTCCCTGGTGGCGCGGATGGAGGCGAGCGCCACCACATCCACGCTGGCGCCCGAAAAGGCCGCGCGCCCGATCGCCCCATCCGCCATCTTGCGTAGGATCGCCTCGAGACGGTCATGGCTGGCGTGATGCAGATGATCGGCCTTGGTCGCGGCGAACAGGATCTTCTGGATGCGCGGCCGGAAGATCGCCGACCACCAGCTGTTCGCGCCCACGCGAAAGGCCGACAGCACCGAAGTCAGCGCGGTTTCTAGATCATGCACAGCCTGGGGGCCGGCATTGAGGGCGGACAGTGCGTCGACCAGCACGATCTGGCGGTCGAGCCGGGCAAAGTGATGCGTGAAGAAGGGACGCACGATCTTGTGCTTATAAGCCTCGAAGCGCCGCTCCATCATGGCATGCAAGGAGCCGGACCTGATATCCCCCGCCTTGGAGAGATCGAGCGGCGCGAAGGTCAGGGCCGGCGACCCTTCCAGATCGCCCGGCAGCAGGAAGCGTCCCGGCGGCAGGGTCGAGAGGGCGAAACGCTCGTCGCGTCCGGCCTTGAGATAGGCGGTGAACAGCGCGGCAGCCTCGCGCGCCAGGGCCTCGTTTTCGGGAGCCGCCGGATCGAGCCTGGCCAGCATTTCGTGCCAGGGGCCGGCAATGGCCAGGCGCGATCCCTCGCGGCTGGCGGCGATCGTCTGCGCCGACCACTCGGCATAGCTCATGTTGAGCAGAGGCAGGTCGAGCAGCCATTCGCCGGGATAGTCGACGATATCGAGGGTCAGGCGCGACATGCCGGCGGCAAAGCGCCGGTTCGACTGGAAATCGATGACCAGGCGCAGTTCCGAGATCTGGCGCGTCGAATCGGGCCAGCGCCGGGCCGGGCCGGCCAGATCGGCCAGATGAACCTCGTAGTCGAAGCGCGGCACGGTGTCGTCAGGCTGCGGCGACAGCGAGGAGCCGGCAATGCGGCCCTCGGCCTGGGCACGGAAGACCGGCAGGCGCCCTCCCTCGACCAGGGCCTGCACCAGGGCGGTGATGAATACAGTCTTGCCGGCGCGCGAAAGGCCAGTGACGCCGAGGCGGACCGTCGGATTGAAGCTCGACGCGGCAAAACCCGCCAAACTCTTGGCCGCGATCAGCGCTTCGTCGAACACGGACATCCAGGAGGAGGCTTGTGGCGGCATGGTCCGCATCACTTAAGGGCAAGCGCGGCAAAATTCCAGCATGTCGGCGAAAACGCTGCATGCGTGACGGTAAAGGGGCGGACGTCTCGCCCGCACCTTGGGTACATCGTGTCACGACACCACGTTGCGCACGAAGCGCACGATGCCCTGCCCGGCATTGACGTAGCTATAGGATTGCGAACTGTCGAAGATCAGGAAATCACCGGCCGCGACGACCTCACCGCCGCCGGCCGTCTCGACGATCAGCACGCCCTCGACGACATAGAGCATTTCGCGCCAGCCCTCGGCATCCGGCAGCGCGTCATAGCGATCGCCGGGCCCCAGGCTCCAGGTCCAGAGTTCGGCCGCTCGCCGCGCCGGTGCCGCTCCCAGAAAGGTGGCACGGCTGTCGGGATGCATCCCACGCCAGCCAAGCTGATCGACACGCTGGTTGCCGGCCTGGCCTGGATCGCGGACGATCGCCCCGAAGTCCACCCCCAACACACCGGCCAGCCGGTCGAGATTGGCCAGGGAGATGTTGGCGTCTCCCGCCTCCACTGCCACGATCAGCCTCCGACTGAGGCCGCTGGCCTCCGCCAGCGCCGCCTGGCTCATGCCTGCCTCGGCGCGCAGACGCCTGACATTGGCCCCGACATGGACGAGTACATCCGCCATTCCACTCTCATCCCTTGACTGCGCAATATAATGCACATATGGATGAGCAATATAATGCGCAACAGGCAAGGCGGCAATCGGTCATGAAGATTCGCAATTTCGGCGTCGAGATCTGGATGAACGGGTATGAGAACCATTGTTCGCACAATCTGGCGGAGACCTGCGTCGAATCGCTGACGATCGCGCAATTGCTCGAGATTGCCGGCAAGCCCCAGAGCGCGCTCGATGATCTGCTGGCGATGAAGATGACCTATGGTGCCATCGAGGGCAGCGACCGCCTGCGGGCTGCCATCGCGGCGACCTATGCCCGCCAGAAAATCGAGAACATCGTGGTGGCCCATGGCGCGATCGGTGCCAATGCCCTCGTGCACGAAACCCTGGTCGAGCCGGGTGACCGCGTGATCTCGGTGCTGCCGACCTACCAGCAGCATTACTCCATTCCCGCCAGCTACGGCGCCGACGTGCAGATCCTCAAACTGCGCGAGGAGAACGGCTTCCTACCCGATCTCGAAGAACTGCGCCGCCTCGCTTTGCCCGGCACCAAGCTGATCGCCATCAACAATCCCAACAATCCGACGGGTGCGCTGATGGACGAAGCCTTCCTCGGCGAGATCGCTGCCATCGCCCGCGCCTGCGGCGCCTATGTGCTGTGCGACGAGGTCTATCGCGGCATAGACCAGGAAGGCGACGGCTTCACTGCTTCCATGGCGGATCTCTATGAGAAGGGCATCAGCACCGCCAGTATGTCCAAGGCCTATTCGCTCGCGGGCCTGCGCCTTGGCTGGATCGCGGGTCCCGTGGATCTGATCCACGCCGTCTCCATCCATCGCGACTACAACACCATCAGCGTCGGCATGATCGACGATCATTTCGCCACCATGGCGCTGGAGAACCGCGACAAGGTCCTGGCGCGCAGCCGTTCGATCGTGCGCGGCAACCTCGCCATCCTCGATGCCTGGGTCAAGGACGAGCCACGGATCAGCTATATCAAGCCCCGCTCCGGCACCACGGCCCTCTTGAAATACGACCTTCCCATCGCTTCGGAAGCGTTCTGCATCCGCCTGCTGGAGCGCACCGGCGTGCTGTTCACGCCCGGCAGTGCCATGGAAATGGAGGGATATCTGCGTATCGGCTATGCCAATGGCAGCACTGTCCTGCGCGAGGGCCTGGCCCGCGTAAGCCAATTCCTGAAAGAGTTCGACTAACGCCCTGTTATACAGGGCACTATCGGCATTTTTTCTACCGGCGCCGCAGCGTCTCGACCCGTGCCTGCGCGCTACTGCGCCGGGCAGCCTCAGCCACCTCCCTGGAGACGATGGTCTGCCCGATTGGCGCTATGGCGATGCCGGCGAGCTTGAGGTGCTGGATGCCGAAGGGAATGCCGATAATGGTGACGAAGCAGAACAGCGCCGAGCAGACATGGCCGATCGCCAGCCACAGGCCGGCGAAGACGAACCAGATCACATTCCCGATCAGGCCGAGGCCGCCGGTACCGATATCGTCTCTCTGATAGAGTTCGCGCCGGCTGATCGCCTCGCGCCCGAACGGAAAGAAGCAGAAATTCGAGATCGTCAGGCAGGCCCGCCCCCAGGGGATGCCGACGATGGTGATGAAGGCCAGCAGGCCGAGCAGAAACCAGGCGATCCCCAGGAAGATGCCGCCGAAGACGAACCAGATCAGGTTTCCGATCAATCGCATCAGCGGCTCCTTCCAATCATCTGCATGAGCACGGCAATCAGCCCAAAACGGGTGCTAGCGGTCCAGCATCTTCGGCGAGAGGAACAAGGCCAGCGTCGCCTGATGGCCGGCGATGCCGGCCCAATCATCGAGTTCGAAGTCGAGAACGGCAAGGGCAGCGGTCGGAAATTTGCCGCTGAGCGGATCGGCTGCCGTCCCCGCCCCCCGTGTCAGGAAGGCCGCGACCTGTTCCAGGCCGGGATTGTGGCCGACGATCAGCAGGGTCTGCACCTCGGGTGCCACCGCCCGGATGACGCGCAGTATCGTTTCCGGCGGTGCCTCGTAGATCGCCCGCTCGAAATGCAGCGTGTGCGGCCCCAGGCTGCCCTCGATCAGGGCCAGCGTCTCGCGCGTGCGGCGTGCGGTCGAGGCGATCACATGGTCGGGCTGCAGACCGCGGCGGGCGATCTCCCTTCCCATGCGCGGGGCGTCCCGCTGCCCCCGCGGCGCAAGGGGACGCTCGTGATCGGAAACGCCAGCGGGATAGTCGGATTTCGCGTGCCGCAGCAATATCAGGCGCTTCATCAATCGATCACTTAGAGTTCTTCGACAAAGCAATGATTTCAGGTCGATATTCGAAATGCATGGTGTCGTAATGGTACCATTTTCCACCCCAGATGAAACCGTGCTTTTCGAAAACCTCGACAATCTCCATCGGGATACGGTTTTTGTAGGAAACCTTGTCCGTCTCCTTCTTGGCCCCGCCCCAGCGCCAATAATCGGTGAATTTCACATTGATGTCGATCGCCGCGGCATAGGCGTGCATGCTCATGCGCGACGTGCCGGCGATCACGCGGCAATTGAAGGTCCCGGCCGAAGGCTTGAGATAGACGTAGAATTTAGCCGGGAGGGCTTCGAGATCGCGCGAGACGGCCTCCAGCCGATCGGCAACGCCATTGGCGGTGGCCACGCGCAGCGTGCCGCCTCCCAAACCAGGGAGCCACTGAATGGTCTTGAGCTTGACCTGCCCCTTCGTGCAATCGCCATACATGGCATCGAACAGCGCCTGGTTGCGAGCGCGGCCAGGATCGTCCGCCGGCGTGGCCGGCTGCTTGTAATGGGCCCCGAGCGTATAGGGCATCACGAACATGTCGCGGATATCGGCCTTCTCGATACGCTGCTGCGGCGTCTTGTTGGCAGCGCCGTCGGAAAGCGCGATATGCTGGCCATTCTTCAGAATGAGATCCTTGGCGTCGTAGCCCGCGATGAAATCAGGATAGGCCGCCACCAGAGCATCCAGGGTGGGATCGGCCATCGCCGCCGATGCAAAAGCCATCGACAGAGCGAGGGCCAGCGTTCCGGTCCGAACGACATTCCTCATTGACCGGCCTCGGCGCGCTGGATCAGGGCGACATTGGCTTTTTCGACGGCGCTGAGTTCGACATTCCAGGTCCAGGGACGATACCAGGAGAATTGGGAGAAATAGGCGCGCAATTGCGTGTCCTTCATATAGCGGCCGCGGCGCGCATAGATCTCGTTGCGGGCCAGCCGCAACTGCTGCCCCGACAGGCCCGAAATATCGTTCCAGTTCAATCGCCTGCTCCCCGAATCCGGCAAGATGAATTCGACCTGGTTGTTGCGGGGTGCGGGCGTGGGTTCCGCCGGCTCGATCGCCGCCTGCTGTTGGAATTCAGGCTGCGGCTGGGGCTCCACGACGGGCTGGGGCGTCGGTTGAGGCGTGACCTGAGGTTCCACCGTTATCGCCTTGACCGGTTGCGGTGTCTCGACCTTTCCGGCCATGGCGAAGGAACCGATGATGGCCTCGTTCACCCAGGGGGTCTG
>NZ_JASGFM010000028.1:0-95037 GCF_047605565.1 Labrys sp. (in: a-proteobacteria) | reverse complement strand
GCGAGATCAGACCCCCTTCAAGGCATGACACTCGCTCAACTACAGTTGCCAGGAAGAGCCGGAAAGGCTTCAGTCCCACTCCGGCGCCCAGGGGATGAGGTCGCGCCCGACGATGCGCAGGTTCTTCTGCGTCTGCGCGTCGATCCGCGCCATGTCGATGCTCGACAGCGTGAAATCCATGATGTCGAAATTCGAGCGGATGTTTTCCGGTTTCGTCGACATCGTGTTCAGCGGCACGCCTTTTTGCAGAATCCAGCGCAGGACGACCTGTCCCGCCGTCTTGTCGTAGGCTTGGCCGATCTCGGCGAAGAGGGGCTGCTCGAACACCTTTCCGCGTGCGACCGAGCAATAGGATGAAAGCGGGATGCCGGTCTCGTTGGCGGCAGCCAGCAGGACGTCCTGATTGAGGAAGGGGTGAAACTCGACTTGGTTGGTGACCAGCGGCGCGTCGACGATCGATCTCGCCTGCCTCATCATGCCTGCCGTGTAGTTCGAGACGCCGATGTGGCGGGCGAGGCCGAGCTGCCGTGCCTTTTGCAGGAGCCCGAGCGAGGCGGCGATATTGCCGTCGGCCGGCGCCCAGTGCAGCAGCAGGACGTCCGCGAAGTCGACCCGAAGGTCCCTCAGGCTCTGTTCGACCGACGGGAGAAAGCGCTCTTCGGAGAAATTGTGGATGCTGACCTTGGTGGTGATGCAAAGCTCGTCCCGCCTCACGCCGCCATTGGCCAGGCTTTCACCGACCTCGGCTTCGTTCTCATACATCTGCGCGGTATCGAAGGCGCGGTATCCGGTGGCCAGAGCCGTCTCGATCGCCTGCCGGCAGGCGTCGCCGCGCAGGGGGTAGGTGCCGAAGGAGCGCTGGAACGTCCGCGTGAAATAGATGCTCATCCCTGTCGTTTCCATTTTTATCGCACTATCTAGTTACTTATATATCGCATCCTGGCGGCGGGCAAGCCACTGAATGCTCCCGGCAACCTGGCCGCGGAGAAAAGAAGTTGAAGGTGCCAACGCTATAAGGTACTAACCATATAGTTACTTATAAAAATCCTCGCGAGGAGACGATGTCCAAAATCAGGAGTGCGCTCGAGGCGGCGCGGCGTATCGGCGACAAGGCGGTGGTTGCCGTGAATTCCTCCAGCGGGCTTTGCTGCCCGGACCTGGTTCTCCAGGCGCTCGGCGAGCGGTATCGCGAAGAGGGGCATCCCCGCCAGCTCACCATGATCCACCCGATTGCTGCCGGCGACATGTTCGGCACCAAGGGCGTCGACCATCTGGCCCAGGACGGCCTCATCGATACGATCATCGGCGGGTCCTATCCGTCGGGACCGTCTTCGGCGGAGCCGCCGCTGATCTGGAAGATGCTCGGCGAGAACAAGATCAGCGCCTACAACGTGCCCAGCGGCATCGTGTTCGACATTCTACGGGAAGCGGCCGGCAAGCGTCCCGGCGTCCTGACCAAGGTCGGGCTCGACACCTTCGTCGATCCTGCGCTCGACGGCTGCGCCATGAACGATCGCGCCCGCTCGCGGCCGATCGTGCGCAGGGTCCAGTTCGAGGGCGACGAGTGGCTCTATTTCCCGGCGATCGCACCCGACGTCGCCATCATCCGGGCCTCGACGGCAGACGAGCGCGGCAATCTGACCTTCGAGCATGAAGGTGCCTATCTCGGCGCGATGGAGTTGGCGCTGGCTGCGCACAATTCCGGCGGCACCGTCATTGCGCAAGTCAAGCGGATCGCCCAGTCGGGCACTCTGCGTCCGCATGACGTCAGGGTGCCCGGTATCCTCGTCGACATCATCGTCGAGGCGCCGGACCAGTTGCAGACGACGGCGACCGCCTATGACCCGGCCATTTCGGGCGAGTTGTTCCGCCCCCTCGATACGTTCACGATCCCCGCCTTCGATGCGGCCAAGGTGATGGCCCGCCGGGTGGCCATGGAACTCGAGAACGGCTGGGCCGTGAATATCGGCTTCGGCATTTCCGCGAATGTTCCGCGCATCCTGCTGGAGGAAGGCCGGCATGGCGAGATCACCTGGGTGATCGAGCAGGGCGCCGTCGGCGGCATTCCGCTGCTCGACTTCAAGTTCGGTTGTTCCTCCAATGCGGAGGCGTTCGTGGCCTCGCCGCATCAGTTCACCTATTTCCAGGCCGGTGGCTTCGATGCCTCCCTGCTGTCCTTCCTGCAGATCGGCGAGGATGGTTCCGTCAACGTCTCCAAGCTGGCGGTGCGGCCGCATGTGACGGCCGGCGCAGGAGGCTTTGTCGACATCACCGCTCGCGCCAGGAAGATCGTGTTCTCGGGCTACTTCAATGCCGGCGCGAAACTATCGGTGGTCGATGGCAAGCTGAGGATAGACAAGGAGGGCAAGGTCGCCAAGCTCGTGCCCGAGGTCGATCAGGTCTCGTTCTCCGGCAAGCGTGCCACGCTGCAGAACCAGGACGTGACCTATGTCACCGAGCGCTGCGTGCTGAAGCTGATCGAGGGCCGGCTCACCGTCACGGAGATTGCGCCCGGCGTCGATCTCAAGCGCGATATCCTCGACCAGGCGGCCTTTCCGCTCGCCGTCGCCGACCCGCTGGTGTCGATGCCGGCAGACCTGTTCGAGCCCGATCGCCGCAGCCGGCAGGCGGTCACCAGAGAGGCGGCCGAGTGATGAGCGGGAATGGTGTGCGTCTGAAGATCGAGGGGCCGGTTGCGATCATCGTCATCGAACGCGAGGGCAAGCTCAATGCCTTCGATGCTGCCATGGTGGCGGAGCTGCAACATCTGTGCGCCCTCATCGAGCACGATGCGGCCATCCGCGTGGCTGTCATGACCGGGGCAGGGGCGAAAGCCTTCTCGGCGGGCGGCGACATCGAGGCCTGGAGCCGGGAGACGCCGGAGGATTTCGGTCGGTTCTGGGTGCGCGAGGGGCACGCAGCCTTCGACGCGCTGGCGCGGCTGCGCCAACCTCTGATCGCCGTGCTGAACGGCCATGCCTTGGGCGGCGGCCTGGAGCTTGCCGCCTGCGCGGACTATCGCATTGCGGAGGCCCACGCCAAGATCGGGCAGCCGGAGACCGGGCTCGGCATCATTCCGGGATGGTCGGGTACGCAGCGCGCGACACGCCGCTTCGGTGCGCAGGCCGTGCGGCGCATGGCGGTCTTCGGCGATATCCTGACCGCGAAGGGTGCGTGCGAACTTGGTATCGTGGACGAGGTGGTGGAGAGCGGCCAGGGGCTTGCCCGGGCCATGGAAGTCGCGGAAAAGGTGTGCTCGCGCGCGCCCCTGGCAACCGAGATGACGAAGATGCTGGTGAACGCCGCCGAAGCGGAGGAGACGGAGCGGGTCTTCGACTGCCTGGCCGGCATGGCCGCCGCGCAATCGAAGGAGTTGCAGGCTGGCCTCGCCGCCTTCCGCGAAAGGCAGCCGCCGAAATTCTGACCGGCCATCTTACGGCCGGCACATACTTGTTCCCAGTCGCTCGCTACAGCGAATCGAGATTATCACGCCAGGGCGATCTGATTGCTGGCTCCCCTAGGCATCTCAGCGGGGAGCGATGACCTCTTGAGGCTATGCAGGCGCGAGAACGGAAGCAGGAAGCTGCTTCAATCTCAAAACCGTCTCTCCGCCAAGCATCTTCTCGGCATATTCGACCAGCAGCGCCTTCGCGTGCTCGCCGGAGATGATGCCATCGGCATGCCCGCGACGCAGCCAGAAGCCGTCCAGCATCGCGGCAAAGCCGATGACGAAATGGTCGATCCAGTCCTTTGAGCGGATCGGAAAAAGCGCCGACATCATGTTGGAGCGCAATCTCTTATAGAAAAGCTCCTGCAGCCGGGCATAGCGGGGCGAATGAGCGGCCTCCGCATAAAAGGAGACCCAGGCATTCGCCGTGTTGCGATCGAATTTCGACTCCGGAAAGTTGCCGTCGATGATCGCGATCAGGCGCTCCCAGCGGGTACGGGCCTGGCGCAGATTGATGACTACTGCGTCCATCAAGAGCCGGTTTGCGAACCGCACCATCTCGAACAGAACTTCGTCCTTGTCCTTGAAATAATAGGTCAAAATGCCTTGCGACATCCCCGCTTCATGGCAGATGCGGGTGGTGGTCAGGCCCCTCAGGCCTTCACGCAGGAAAATGCGATGGGCGGCCTCGATCAGCTCGACCCTTCTGATGTCCTCAATCCGAGTCTTCTGTTTCTTGCGCGTCCCGGCCATGGAAAATCAATAGCTGAACAAGATTTTGTACGCTCTAACAAAATTTTGTCTTGTCAAAAAAATTAGCAGGCGTAGTCTTCCTGACAACGGCTGGCCGCCGGGGGCGGCGCCTGCCCGTGAATTCTTCGCGGGGCGATGGCTCACGACAATGGATCGAGATCGGGGAGAGACTTGATGCTGGCAAGCCCAGACAGCATGAGTGCGGCCGTGCTCGCGGCTTTTGGCGAGCCCCTCGAAATCGTTCGGTTTCCGCGTCCGGTTCCCGGCCCGGGCCAATTGCTCGTGCGTCTCCTGGCCTGCGGTGTCTGCCATTCCGATGTTCACATCTGGAGGGGCAGCGGCATACCCCAGCATCCGGCCTCTCCTTTCGTGATGGGGCATGAGGGGATCGGCGTCATCGCGGCCCTGGGCGAGGGTGTAACCGGCTGGGCGGTGGGCGACCTGGCTGGCATACCATGGATCCACGACACCTGCTGCCGCTGTGACGAGTGCCTGGATGGACATGAATCCTTTTGCCAGCACCATCGCGCTCATGGCCTGAATGTGCCGGGGGCCTTTGCAGAATATGTGATCGCCGATGCGAGGTTCGCCGTTTCCCTGCCCCCGACGATTGATGCGCTCACAACCGCTCCGGTGATGTGCGCAGGTGTCACCGCATATGGCGCAATCAGGAAAGCCGAACTCGAAGCCGGGGACAGTTGCATCATTTTCGGCTGCGGCGGCCTTGGGCTCTACGCCGTGCAGCTTGCAAGCCGGCTGAACATCAGGGTCCTGGCCGTCGATCGCGATCCGGCAAAGCTTCAGATCGCAAGAACCTATGGTGCAACGGAAACCGAAATCGCCGACGATGGCCTGCCTTCCCGGCTGGCCGCGGGGGATACGCGCTATCATGCCTGCATCAATTTTGCCCCGACGACGGCCACCTGGGACTCGATGATCGCAGGTATCCGCCCTCGCGGTCGCATCGTCGCGGCGGCGATGGTCTTCGAGCCGGTGCCCCTGATCCAGGAATGGCTGACGGCAACCGGCGTCGTCATCACCGGGACCAGCGTCGGCACACGCCAGCAGATGCGCGAGCTGATCGCAATACATCAGGAACACCCACTCGAGGTCGAGATCGAGGTGATCTCGCTCGAGCAGGTCTCGGATGCGTTGCTCGCTCTTGAACGGGGCACCTCCAGGGGCCGTTTCGTCATCGAATTCTAGAGCGTTTTGCGATTTCTTGGAATCACCAAGAATCGCAAAGACGCGTCGAAACAATGAGTTAGAGAAAAGAAGCGGTTACGTGTAAACGCGCTTTGCTCTAGGGATTCGCCGCCCTCGCCAACGAGCGCAGGGCGGTACGTATAAGAAAGAGGGGAGATCGTGTGATGAGACGTATCGGTGTTGCGTTCGCAATTGCTGCCCTGGTCATGGGCGCGAGCGGCAAGCCGGCGATGGCCGGCGAGCCGGAAGCCTGCAGAACCGTCAGGTTCTCGGATGTCGGGTGGACGGACATCACCTCGACGACCGCGATCGCTTCCCACGTTCTCCAGGGCCTTGGCTATACGCCCAAGACCACCGTACTCTCGATCTCCGTCACCTATGCCTCGATGAAAAATAAGGACATCGACGTCTATCTCGGCGACTGGCAACCCAGCATGGTGAACGAGCGCAAGCCCTATCTCGACGACAAGTCGATCGTCGTCAGCGGTGCCAACCTGCCGGTCGGCGCAAAATACACGCTCGCCGTGCCGCAATACACCTATGACAAAGGGCTGAAGGACTTCGCCGACATCGCGAAGTTCAGGGATTCGCTGCAGGAGAAGATTTACGGCATCGAACCCGGCGACACCGGCAACAACCTCATTCACGGGCTGATCGACGGCGACAAGCACGGGCTAAAGGGATTCCAGCTGGTTGAGTCGAGCGAACAGGGCATGCTGGCCCAGGTTCAAGGTGCTGTCGCCCGCGGGGAGGACATCGTCTTTCTGGGCTGGGCGCCGCACCCGATGAACGTCAATTTCAAGATCCAGTACCTGACGGGCGGCGATGACACGTTCGGCCCGAATTTCGGCAGCGCCGTCGTCTACACGGACATTCGAGCGGGATGGGACGGTGAGTGCCCGAACGCCGCCAAATTCATCGGCAATCTGAAATTCAATGTCGATCTGGAGAACCAGGTCATGAACACGATCCTGACCGAGGGCAAAGAGGGGGCAGCCGTGGCAGCCGAATATCTGAAAGCCAATCCAGGCGTCCTCGACGCCTGGCTCGACGGTGTCACGACATTTGACGGTCAGCCCGGATTGCCGGCAGTCAAGAAAAGCCTGGGCCTATGAGTAAGGCAGCTCATTCGAGTGTCTGCGAGTTCGCGCGACCTTTGTCATTGCCGGGCTCGACCCGGCCATCCAGTTCTTCCGGCTGGTTGCGCCTGTGGCTTCTGGATAGCCGGGTCAAGCCCGGCTATGACAAATCGTGGCGTTTCCTCCTCTAAGCAAACGGCATTGGGGCCGTCGTCTCAGCGATAGACCATCAGCTGGTTTTCCCCGGATTGGACGGTCTCCCCGGTCTGCTTGCGCACGCAAAAGCCCAGTGTGAGGATGGCCCGGTCCGGCCGGGATGTCGTCCGCTTGTCCTTGATGCGGACGCGGGCGGTGATCGTGTCACCGGCCAGGACCGGGCGTTCGAAGCGAAAGTTCCAGCCCAGCGAGGCGATGGCGAGGAAGCGGGCCTGCGCCTGGTTCTTCAGCCCGTCGACGAGGGACAGGATCAGGAGGCCGTGGGCGACACGCGAGGGAAAGCCATGCGCGCGCGCCGCATCGTCATCCATATGGATTTCGAAGCGGTCTCCGGTCAGTTCGGCGAAGGCATCGATCAGTTCGATGCCGACATGCCTTGCCGGCGTCTCGAACCAATCCCCGATGGCGACATCCTCATAGCGCAGTCCGGTCGCCGTCAGGCGGCGACCGGTGTCGGGTGCGATCTCGTTCATGCCGGCACCGGCGCGTCCTCGCGCAGCAATTGCTTGCTTTTCAGCTCGGCCCAGAAATCCGAGGGTATGGGGTGGCTGAACCATGCCAGGTTCTGGTCGAGCTGCTCCACCGTGCGCGTTCCCGCGCAGAAGGCCGGGATGGCGGGGTGGGCGACGACGAATTGGAGCGCCGCGGCGGCAAGCGGCACCTTGTGGTCGCGGCACACCGCCTCGATCCTGGCGACCTTCTCCATCACCGCGGCCGGGGCGGGGGCGTAGTTGTACTTCGCACCGGGCACCGCCCCGGTTGCGAGGATCCCGGAATTGAAGCCGCCGCCGACCAGAATGGCCGCACCCCGCTCCTCGCAAAGCGGTAGGAAGCCGTCAAGGGCCTCCTGTTCGAGCAGCGTATAGCGGCCCGCCAGGAGGAAGCAGTCGAAATCGCGCTGCTTGAGCGCCTCGTGGCAGACTTGCCATTCGTTGACGCCGACGCCGATCGCCTTCACCGCGCCCTCCGAGCGCAGGCGTTCCAAAGCGCGCCAGCATCCGTCCATGGCCTGCCGGAAGACTTCGGGCTGGTCGTCGCCGCGGGTGAAGCGGTCGATGTCGTGAATGAACAGCATGTCGATGCGTTCGAGCGCGAGCCGCTGCAGGGAATCCTCGAAGGCCCTCATCGTGCCGTCATAGCTGTAGTCGAAGCTCATCGTATTCGGCGCCGCATTGACCCAGGGCGCGAAGTCGATCTGGGAGCGCCGGGCCGGGTGCAGGACGCGCCCGACCTTCGAGGCGACGACGAAATCGTCGCGGTTCTTCCAGCGCAGCGCCTGCCCCAGGCGCAGTTCCGAAAGGCCATGGCCGTACATCGGCGCGGTGTCGTAGAAGCGCACGCCGGCATTCCAGGCGTGCTGCACCATCTCGTCGGCAACCGGTTCGCTGATCTCGCGCAGGAAATTCCCGATCGGCGCCGTCCCGAAGGCAAAGGCGGTGACCTCGATGTCGCTGCGGCCGAATTTCCGCTTTTCCGATGGCTTCATGGCTTTCTCCCTTGGCATCGCTCTTGAATGGCTTGCCTGACCTGGCCTCGATCAGGTCGGTGACCCGCCGATTTCGAGGGGATCGTCAGGCTTGACCCGTTTGATCCACGTGCGTTATAGCAGTAACTAGATAGTTACAAAAGGGGAGAAGCGCATGTATCCGAGCGAGACGCAGATGCAGGTGCGCGACATGGCGCGGCAGTTCGCCGACGAGGTCGTCAAACCGCTGGCCGAGGGGCTCGATCGCGAGGAGCGTTTCCCCCACGAGATCTATGAGCAGATGGGAGAGCTCGGGCTGTTCGGCATCGGCGTTCCCGAAGCCATGGGAGGCCCGGGGTTCGATACGCTGACCTACGCGCTCGTGATGGAGGAGCTTTCGCGCGGCTATGCCTCGGTTGCCGATCAATGCGGCCTGGTCGAACTCATCTCCACGCTGCTGGTCAGGCACGGCACGCCGGCCCAGCGTGAGACCTGGCTGGCGCCGGCGATGCGTGGAACCAAGCGCGTGGCCTATTGCATCACCGAGCCGGAGGCCGGCACGGATGTATCCGGCATCAGGACCACGGCAGAGCGGGACGGAGAGGGCTGGCGCCTCAACGGTGGCAAGATCTGGATCCACAACGCGCCGGTCGCCGATGTCGGTTTCGTGCTGGCCCGGACGGATAAGGATGCAGGCCATCGCGGCATGAGCATCTTCATCGTCGATCTCAACGCCAAGGGCGTCGAGCGTGGCCCCAAGGAGCACAAGATGGGGCAGCGCGCCAGCCAGGTCGGCGCGCTCAATTTCACCGATGTCGTGCTCGGGCCGGATGCCTTGCTGGGAGAACTCGGCAAGGGCTTCCACATGATGATGAGCGTGCTCGACAAGGGCCGCGTCGGCATTGCGGCGCTCGCGGTCGGCATCGGCCAGGCTGGCCTGGAGGCAGCCGTCGACTATGCCCGCCAGCGCAAGCAGTTCGGCAAGGCGATCGCCGAGTTCCAGGGTGTGCAATGGCTGATTGCCGACATGGCCAAGGATATCGAGGCGGCCCGTCTTCTGGTGCACAGCGCGGCGGTGAAGATCGATCGCGGGGACAATGCGACGAAGGCCTGCTCGATCGCCAAATGCTTTGCGGGCGACATGGCGGTGGCCCGCACGGCCGATGCCGTACAGGTCTTCGGTGGTTCCGGCTACATCCGCGGCTTCGAGGTCGAGCGCCTTTATCGCGATGCCAAGATCACCCAGATCTATGAAGGCACCAACCAGATCCAGCGTATGATCATCGCCCGCGAATTGTTCAAGCATGGAGCGTTGGCATGAGCACACCACTCCGGCAGGCGGCCTTCATCACCGGCTCGAGCCGCGGGATCGGCCTGGCGGCCGCCATCGAACTGGCCAGGAGCGGGTTTGCGATCGCCTTGAACGGGCCCGTCGACGATGCGGAGCTAAAGGCTGCCGAGGAACGCGTGCGCGCCTTCGATGTGCCCGTCACCCGCGTCGCCGGCGACATCGCCGATATCGGTGCGCATGAGGCGATGCTCGACCTGGCCGAAAAGGCACTAGGGCCGCTCTCGACCCTCGTCAACAATGCGGGCGTATCGGTTCTGAGCCGCGGTGACCCGCTCGATGTCAGCGAGGAAAGCTACGACCGCTGCCAGGCCGTGAATGCCAAGGCGCAGTTCTTCCTGTGCCAGAAATGGGCAAGACGCGTGCTTGCGCGCGACCGCAATGACGGCCGCTTCTATGCCATCGTCAATGTGTCGTCGTCGAATGCCGATGCGGTCGCCGAGCCGCGCGCCGAGTATTGCATCTCGAAAGCGGGCTCGGCCATGGTCAGCAAGATATTCGCCGTTCGCCTGGGGCGCGAGAACATCGCCGTCTACGATATCAGGCCGGGCCTGATCGAGACCGCCATGACGCAGTCGGTGACCGGCCAATACCAGCGGCGCATCGATGAAGAGGGCCTGACCCTGATGCGGCGCCTGGGCCGGCCGGAGGATGTCGGCACCGTGATGGCGACGCTCGCCACCGGCAAGCTGCCCTATACGACGGGCCAGGTCATCGCCGTGGATGCCGGCATGCTGGTGCCGAGATTTTGAGGAAACTACGATGATCCGTCTTCCCGACGCCAAGGGCGTTTTCTCCGACTATCGGCTCGGCGGCAAGGTGATCTCGGCCGCCCGCCTGTCCGCCGGCGCGGCACGCGTCGTGTTTTCGGCGGCCCATGTCGTGGCCGATCCGTTCACCGCCAACGATCCTTCCGGCCCAGCCACGGTCGATTGGAAGGCAACGATGGCGTTTCGTCACCATCTGAACGATCTCGGCCTCGGCATTGCCGAAGCGATGGACACCGCCCAACGCGGCATGGGCCTGGACTGGCCCCGGGCGCTCGAGCTTATCCGGCGCACCCGCGAGGAGCTTCCGCAGGCACTGGTCTTCAATGGATGCGGCACAGATCAACTTGAGCCGATTGAGGCGCGAGGGCTGGACGACGTCCGTCGCGCCTATTTCGAACAGGTCGAAGCCATCCAGGCTCTGGGAGGGCGCCTCATCCTGATGGCGAGCCGAGCCCTTGCTGCGGTGGCCGGCTCGCCGGAAGACTATGTGAAGGTCTATGGCGATGTCCTGGCCCGTTGCGACCAACCCGTCATCCTCCACTGGCTTGGCGACATGTTCGACCCGGCGCTGAGGGGTTACTGGGGCAGCGACAGTTTCGAGGCCGCCATGGAAGTGGCGCTGCGTGTCATCGAACAGAACGCGGCAAAGGTGGACGGCATCAAGATTTCGCTCCTGGACAAGGACAAGGAAATCGCGATGCGGCGGCGCCTGCCCGCCGGCGTCAAAATGTATACGGGTGACGACTTCAACTATCCGGAATTGATCGCCGGCGACGAGATCGGCTTTTCTCACGCCCTTCTCGGCATTTTCGATCCCCTCGCGCCGGCTGCGGCCTTCGCCATCCAGAAACTGGGGGAGGGCGACAGGCAAGCCTTCCATGCGACGCTGGATCCCACCGTTCCGCTGGCACGGCTCATCTTCCGGGCGCCCACCCAGTTCTACAAGACAGGCGTCGTCTTCCTCGCCTGGCTCAATGGCTTCCAGGAGCATTTCGTCATGCTGGGCGGAGCGCAGGCCATGCGGCCGCTGCCCTATTTCGTCGAGCTCTTCAAGCATGCGGATGCCTGCGGCCTGCTGCGCGACCCGGAGCTGGCAACCGATCGCATGCGTAGGCTGCTTGCCCTTTACGGCGCCTGAGAGGTCGCGATGCGCGATTTCTCGACGGATCACTCGGCGCTCGCCCTGAATACCGCGACGCTCGGGCACAATCTGGATGGGCATGGCGCGGGCTGGCCCGTCGAGCGCGTCATCGATGCCTGCGCCGAGCGCGGCTTTGGCGGGATCGTGTTCTGGCGCCGGGAAATCGGGGACCGAGCCATCGAGATCGGCAATCGTGCCCGTCAGGTGGGCCTCGAAGTCGCAGGCCTGTGCCGCAGCCCCTTCCTAGTGGGGCCGATGGCGCCGCGGCCTCTATCCGCCCTCCGCGACGACTTCCGGGCTTCGATCGACATGGCGGCGGGGCTCGGGACCTCGATCCTCACCATCGTCGTTGGCGGGGTCGAGCCGGACAGCCTCGGGGTGGAGGAAAGCCTGAAACGCGTGGCGGAGCGGGTCGCTGAAGCCGCGCCCTACGCGGCGCAGCGGGGCGTTCGCCTCGCGCTGGAACCGCTCAACCCGGTCTATGCGGGCAATCGCTCCTGCCTGGTGACGGTGCGTGACGCGGTTGATCTCTGCGAGGTGATCGGGGAGGCCAATGTCGGCATCGCCGTCGATGTCTATCATGTCTGGTGGGACACTTCGCTTGCGCGCGAAATCCAGCGCGCCGGCAAGGAGCGCATCCTAGGATATCATTTGTGCGACTGGCTGGCCGAGACGCGCGATGTCCTGCTCGATCGCGGCATGATGGGGGATGGCGTCGCCGATCTCAGATCGTTGCGCGCGGCGGTGGAAGAGGCGGGCTATCGCGGATTTTGCGAGGTCGAGGTCTTTTCGGCCGGGAACTGGTGGAAACGTGATCCTGCCGAGGTGCTCGACACCTGCGTCGAGCGCTTTCGGTCCGTTTGCTGAAGCTTCCGCCGGTCGGCAATGGGGGCTCGAAAGGCCCTTATATTCCATCGGCAGGATTGCGCTCGAAGAGGCAATTCGCCTCCAGGCTGGTGAGGCCAGTGAATTCATCCTCGAGCCCGGCGATCCATCATCTGGACTGTCGCTCTTGCTGGCGGCGGGGACATGCCGATGCCGGCTGCCGCGAAAATTCCAGGCAAATCGGCCGTTGCATCCATGGCCCGCCCTGTTGACGCTCATGCGTCGCCCCTTCAAACATCGACCAGTCGCAATCGTCGAGGCCGATGGCCGCAGCCTTTCCGGTCCAGGGTTGCAGCCGCCTGATTCCCGTCACCCGGCGCCATGTGTCGAGAGGTCACCAATGCCCCAGAGAACGGGACCTCCTCCACCATCCGGATCCTCGCCCGATAAGGCAGGGCCGCCTTCGGGTGGCGCGGGCGTCAACGGTCTCCTCCTCGTCATCGAATATCAGGACGCGGCCGGCCGCCGACGGTTTCGGCCGGTCACGCTCTGGTCGGTCAAGCCGGGGCGCGACGGCATTCCACGTCTTCTCGGCTACAGCCACGATCGAGGCGACCTTCGCTCCTTCCGTCTCGACAGGATCCTGTCGATCGCCGACGCCGATGGCGTACTGCAGGAGCCGCTGGATGAGTTCTATCGGCAGGTGCTCGGCCTGTCCTGGCCGCAGGCGCGTGCCAGGCCTTCCACGGAGGAACAGGCGGGAGAGCGCTGGGCCGTCATTCGCAGGGTCGCGCGCGAAAGCGGCCTCGTCCTCGCCGTGGCGGTCGGCAGGGCCGACCTGCAAATGTCGGGCGAGGAGGTCAAGGTCATGCTCGATCATGTCGCGGCGGCCTGTGCCGCGGAGGGCATCGACCTGGACGCGGGCGAGATCGAGCGCACCCGCCAATGGATCCGGCGCATGAGGCCATCGACCGACGCGGTGAAGACAAGCTTGGGCGAGCTGGACGCGGCAGCACCGGCCGTAAAGGCCAGGCTGATCGAAATCTGTCTGGCGGTGGCGGACAGCGATGGTTTTCGTCATCATCGAGAACTCGCGCTCATCGATGAATTCTCGTGGGCACTTCTCGGCGAAAGCCTGCTGTCGCGCGGCCCGCCGCCGAGTGACGGCAAATCCGGCTGAAACGCCGAATGACGTCGAGAATCCGGTGCCGGGCGCAGAGCCTGCCTATCGTGAAACCGCGAGATACAGGGAGAGCGTCGCGACGGACAGGATCGTCGTGGCCAGGACGACACGGCTGGTGACCAGGGCCTGGCGTCCGTAGAATTCGGCCAGCATGAAGGGGCCTGTCCCGGTCGGCAGGGCCGCGAGGAGGACGGCAGTATGGACCGCGTCCGGCGCGAGGCCGAGGATGGGTGCGGCAATCACCCAGGTCGCGACGGGGTGGGCCACCAGCTTCAACCCGATCAGCAAGGCCTCGACCTTGCGCCCTGCCTCCGCCGCCCTGCCGGTGTTCTCCGCCAGGAAAAGGCCGAGCGCGATGAGTGCGCAGGGCGAGGCGGCGCCGCCGAGCAATTTGAGAAACCGGTCCAGCGTCTGGGGAAGGGGCCAGCCCGAAACCATCACCAGCGCCCCCAGGGCCGGTGCGACCAGCAGGGGATTGCGGATCAAGGCGAGCAGCGTCTTGCGAGCGATATCCCGTCGACGGGCTTGGGACTGCAGGCTGGCTTCGATCAGGACGATGGCGACGGCAAACAGGACACAGACGGTCACGATGGTCGCGACCAGGGTCGGTGCCATGCCGGATTGGCCGACCACTGCGAGGATCAGCGGGAAACCCATGAAGCCGGTATTGGCATAGCCGGCATTGAGGCCGTCGATGGCCGCATCGGCGAGATGGCAGCCCTGCCGCAGGCGGATCGTCAGGGCGAGGACGAAGATGAGGGCGCAGCCCAGGGCAAAGGCCAGGATGAAGCCGGGCTGCCAGATCCGGGCTGGGTCCGCGTTGGCCATGATGTCGAACAGCAGCGCCGGGAGCGCCAGATAGACCACGAGCCTGTTCACCTCGCGCGTGGCGTGCGGGCCGAGCGCATTGCTGCGCCGCGCGAGCCAGCCGGCGAGGATCAGGGCAAAGACGGGCAGGACGATGAGAAGGTTGGAAAGCATGGCAGGCCGATTGGGATGCCGTCTTTCATAGAAGAGGCAATCGATATAATCCAATCCAATGCATGGCCATTATCAATGCCCTGGAGGTATCGATGGATTCGCGCCAGATGCGCTATTTCGTGGCTCTCGCCGAGACCCTGCATTTCGGCCGAGCCGCTGCACGACTGCACATGACCCAGCCGCCCTTCAGCCGGCAGATCGCCAATCTGGAGCGTGAACTCGGCGTGCAACTGGTCGAGCGGAACTCGCGCCACGTCACCCTGACCCAGGCTGGGGAAAGGTTCCTGGCTGACTCACGCGCGGTCCTCGCCCAATTCGAGGATGCCTGCCGCGATGCGAGGCTGGTCGCTGAAGGCCAGAAGGGCGAGTTGCGCCTGGGCTTCATGATGCATGCCGCCCATCGCATCGTGCCGCAGATCGTCAGTTGCTATGCCGGGTTGAGGCCGGACATTCGCATCGTTCTCCTGGAGACGACGCCGGCCGAGATCGAGCACAGGCTTCTCGGCGGCGAACTCGATGCCGCCATCACCTTTGCCGGCCGGCCATTTCCTCAATTGCGGACAGTACCTGTCATCACGGACCATCTGTGCCTCATCGTTCCCCGCGAGCATGCCTTGGTCGGGCGGGACACCATTGCTCCACACGATCTGGCAGCAGAGGATTTGATCGCGGCGCCTGCAACCGTGGCGCCGACGCTCCGCGAGGCCATCACCGGCTATTTCGAGATGGCCGGCATCGTTCCGCGGTTTCGCTATGAACCGCAGTTGCAGCACACCATCGTCCGCCTCGTGGCGGCGCGGCTCGGTGTGGCCCTGGTGCCGGCATCGATATGCGACGAGTCGATCGTAGAGGTCGTGCCAAGGGCGCTCGCGGCTGCGCCGACATTGAAGGTCGTTCTCTCGGTTCCCGCTGAATCCGGCAATCCTGCCATCGCCCCCTTGATCGACATCATCCGGGATTGGAAAGGGCCGCTCGCTGCCGCAATGCCTGTGGCCCAGCCGACGCGCTGAGTCGAAGGTTCTGTGACTACAGTCGCAACTACAATCGCAATGACGCAGACCCAAGGTCTCCGTCAAATCAGGACTGCAGCGCTATGCTGTCAGGCCGCCTTGCTGTTCGATGAAGGCGACGACATCGGTGAGCCCGATGCGCCGGCGCATATCGGTGAAGACGAAGGGCCGCTTACCGCGCTGCTTCTCGGTATCGGCACGCATGATGTCGAGGTCGGCGCCGACATGGGGAGCCAGATCCATCTTGTTGATGATCAGGAGATCGGAGCGGGTGATGCCGGGACCACCCTTGCGCGGGATCTTCTCGCCCGCCGCGACGTCGATGACGTAGAGCGTGATATCGGCGAGGTCCGGCGAGAAGGTCGCCGCCAGATTGTCGCCGCCGGATTCGATGAAGACCACGTCGAGGTCGGGAAAACGCCGGCGCATTTCGGCGATCGCCGCCAGGTTGATCGAGGCATCCTCGCGAATGGCGGTATGGGGGCAGCCGCCGGTCTCGACACCGATGATGCGGTCCTGGGGAAGTGCCTGCACCCGGTTGAGGATGAGCTCGTCTTCCTTGGTGAAGATGTCGTTGGTGACGACGGCGACCGAATAGCTTTCGCGCATCGCCTTGCACAGCATTTCGGTCAGGGTGGTCTTGCCTGCGCCGACCGGGCCGCCGATGCCTACGCGCAAAGGACCGTTGCTGGAATGGGGGCCGTTGCTGGCGTTCATGAGCGGAAGATCCTCGAATATTGAGTTTCGTGTTGCATCGAGACGATGTCGGACATCAGGGTGCAGGCGCCGAGGTCATCGAGCGTCGCGAGGCAGGCGCGCCTTGCCGTGGCCAGCATGATCGGTTCGAGCGCGGCGAGCGCCTGGACGCCGTCGCGCTGGCCGAGCGGGACCAGCCGGATGGCGGCCTGGACCAGATTGGCGGTGAAGGCGTGCAGGAAGCCGGCCAGCGCCTGTTCGAGCCCGATGCCGTGCTGCGCAGCGGCCTGGCCGACGGCGACGGCATAAGGCGCAGGCTCGATCGCCTCGCCGGTCCAGTGGGAGACGGCCTGCCCGAAGGCCTCGCCCTGCAGCGTGGTTTCGCGGTGGCGTTCGCGCGTGCCGGCCATGGCCTCGGCAAGCTCCGCGACGGTGGCGCAGCTCTCTCCCCGAGAGGCAAGGCGCCAGGCCTCGCCCAGCAAAACGGCATCGTTCCAGCCAGACCCCGACCGGACGATCTCGCCGAGCCAGTCGACCAGCGTGGCTCGATCCTCGATCAGGCCATCGTGAACGGCCCGTTCCAGGCCGTGGCTATAGGCGAAGGCGCCGACCGGAAAGGCCGGCGATAGCCAGCTGAGCAACCGCACCAGACGCGCCGTATCGTCAATCATGACCATGCCCGTGATCGTGATGGTGGCCGTGGGCATGGCCATGATAGGCGCCGTGCACGGGCTGGAAGCCGGAGACCACCTCCTGGATTTCGGCCCCGAGACCCTGCAGCATCGTCCGGATTACGGGATCCCGTTCGATCAGGATGATTTCGGTGCCGATTTCGGCGGCGAGATGGCGATTGCCGAGATGCCAGGCCAGATGCGCGAGCGGGCATTGCCGGCCGGGCCGGACCGCGTAGAGTTCCTCGGGCGCTGCGAGGATGGTGAGGGTGCGGCCGTCTTTGAGCACGAGGGCATCGCCATCGGCGAGCAGCACGGCTTCGGGCAGGTCGATCATGACGATATCGCCCTGATCGGTGATGAGGCGCTTGCGGCGCAGATGACGGCCCCTGTGATCGAGCGTGATCGTGCCGACGGGAAGTCGGCTGTCATGATGGCAATGGGAAGTGGCGTGCAGCATGGTCAGTATCCGTTCAGAAATATGCGCTCCGTCATCCCCGGCCGAGTTTCTCACGAGCGCAGCGAGAGAGGGCGAGGGGAAGGGGATCCAGAGGTCATGAATTGCACCTGCTGGCCCTGGATCCCCTTCCCTCGGCCTATGGCCTCGCCGGGGATGACAACCTCTTCAATTCGACGATTCGTGCTGTCGCCTCAAAACAGGAAATAGCGTTGGGCCATCGGCAGTTCGGTTGCCGGTGGGCAGGTCAGGAGTTCGCCGTCGGCGCGGACTTCATAGGTTTCGGGATCGACCTCCATCTGTGGCAAGGCATCGTTCAGCACCATGGAGCGCTTGGAAAGGCCGCCTCGCGTGTTCTCGACCGCCACCATCGGTTTGGCGACGCCGAGCCGCTCCTTCAGGCCGTTGGCGAGGGCCGCTTTGCTGACGAATGTCAGGGAAGAGGCTGCCGGAGCACCGCCGAAACCGCCGAACATCGGGCGGTAATGCATCGGCTGCGGCGTCGGAATCGAAGCGTTGGGGTCGCCCATCGGAGCGGCGGCGATCGTGCCGCCCACCAGCACCATCTCCGGCTTGACCGCGAAGAAGGCCGGGTTCCACAGGACGAGATCGGCGCGCTTGCCGATTTCGATCGAGCCGACATGGGCCGACAGGCCCTGCGCGATGGCGGGGTTGATGGTGTATTTGGCGATATAGCGGCGCACCCTGAGATTGTCGTTGTCGCCGCTCTCGCCGGGCAGGCGCCCGCGCTGCAGCTTCATCTTGTGGGCGGTCTGCCAGGTGCGGATCAGGACCTCGCCGACGCGGCCCATGGCTTGGCTGTCGGACGAGATGATCGAGAAGGCGCCGATATCGTGGAGGATGTCCTCAGCCGCGATGGTTTCCTTGCGGATGCGGCTTTCGGCGAAGGCGATGTCCTCGGCGATCGCCGGTGATAGATGATGACAGACCATCAGCATGTCGAGATGCTCGGCGATGGTGTTCTTCGTATAGGGCCGGGTCGGGTTGGTCGAGGACGGCAGCACGTTGGCGAGGCCGCAGACCTTGATGATGTCGGGCGCATGGCCGCCGCCGGCGCCTTCGGTGTGAAAGGCATGGATGGTCCGCCCCTTGAAGGCGGCGACCGTGTCCTCGACGAAGCCGCTCTCGTTGAGGGTGTCGGTATGGATCATCACCTGGACGTCGTAGTCGTCGGCCACGCTGAGGCAATTGTCGATGGCTGCCGGCGTCGTACCCCAGTCCTCGTGCAGCTTGAGCGAGCAGGCTCCGCCCTCGATCATCTCGACCAGGGCCTCGGGCCGGGAGGTATTGCCCTTGCCCGACAGCCCCAGATTGATCGGGAAGGCGTCGAAGGAACGGATCATGCGGGCCAGGTGCCAGGGCCCGGGTGTGCAGGTGGTGGCGAGCGTGCCGTGGGCGGGGCCCGTGCCGCCGCCCAGCATGGTGGTGACGCCCGACATCAGGGCTTCCTCGATCTGCTGCGGACAGATGAAATGGATATGGGCGTCGACGCCGCCGGCGGTGAGGATCTTGCCCTCGCCGGCAATGATTTCCGTGCCGGGACCGATGACGATGGTGACACCCGGCTGGATGTCGGGATTGCCGGCCTTGCCGATCGCTACGATCAGGCCATCCTTCAGGCCGACATCGGCCTTGACGATGCCCCAGTGATCGATGATCAGCGCATTGGTGATGACCGTATCGACCGCGCCGGCGGCACGGCTCGCCTGGCTCTGGCCCATGCCGTCGCGGATCACCTTGCCGCCGCCGAACTTCACCTCCTCGCCGGGAATGGTGAAGTCCTTTTCGACCTCGATGAACAGCTCGGTATCGGCAAGCCTGACGCGATCGCCGACGGTCGGTCCATACATTTGGGCGTAGGCGGCGCGGGAAAGAGTAGCGGGCATCACAGTGCTCCCATGATCTTGCTCTGAAAGCCGAAGATGACGCGCTTGCCGCCGATCGGGATCAGCCGCACCTGCCGCTGCTGCCCCGGCTCGAAGCGGACGGCCGTGCCGGCGGGAATGTCGAGCCGCATGCCACGCGCCGCCTCCCGGTCGAACAGGAGCGCCGCGTTGACCTCGAAGAAATGATAATGGGAACCGACCTGGATCGGCCGATCGCCGGAATTGGCGACGACGAGAACGCTCGCCTCCGCTCCGGCGTTCAGCACGATGTCTCCAGCCATCGGCAGGACTTCGCCCGGGATCATGGTTTAGCCTCCCACGATCAGGGCCAACCCGGCGAGGGCGGTCAGCCCCCCGGCGAAGCGCGTGACCAGCCGACCGGCCTTGTCACCCGCGAGGCGGGCGATCCCCGGCCCGAGCAGGACACCGGCCGCGTGCAGCAGGGCCGTCGCCAGGGCAAAGCCGACCAGGAAGGGTGTGGCGCTGGCATTGCCCAGTTCGCTGCCATGGGCGAAACCATGGAACAGGGCGAAGAACCCGACGACGACCATGCCGATCGGCGTCGGCACCTTGAATGCCATCAGGGCCAGCAAGCCGAGCACCACGACGGAGGCTGCGATCGCCGGCTCGATGAAGGGCAGGGGCATGCCGGTGAGGGAGGCGCCGAAGCCTGCCGTCATGACGATGACGAAGGTCGCGGGAACCGCCCACAGCGCACGTCCGCCGAGCTGGGCGGCCCACAGGCCGACGGCGACCATCGCCAATATATGGTCCGCGCCCGAAAGAGGGTGCAGGAAGCCCGTGGAGAAGGAGGCATGCTCGGCCGGGTTGATATGAGCCATGGCCGGCGTGGCGGTGAGCATGGCGGCGAGTGCGAACAGATATTTCTTCATTCTGGCCTCTGAAAAATTGCCCTTGTCATGCCCGGGCTTGACCCGGGCATCCAGGGATTGGGGTCTGCATTGCCCGACAGGGGGGGGCTGGATTGCCGGGTCAAGTCCGGCAATGACAAAGATTGAGTTCGTTCGGTTCACCTATTCTCTGGTTCTCCGGCGGTCTATCGGATGGGCTCATGCACGGTGACCAGCTTGGTTCCGTCCGGAAAGGTTGCTTCCACCTGCACGTCGTGGATCATCTCGGCGATGCCGGGCATGACCTGCTCGCGCGTCAGCACATGCGCGCCGGCCTCCATGAGATCGGCGACCGAGCGCCCGTCCCGCGCACCCTCGACCACGAAATCGCTGATGAGGGCGATCGCTTCGGGGTGGTTGAGCTTGACGCCGCGTTCGAGGCGCCGGCGCGCCACCAGGGCCGCCATGGCTATCAGGAGCTTGTCTTTTTCGCGGGGCGTGAGGTTCATGCGGGTTCCGGTGGTTAGAGCTGCCATACTTTCGGCAGGGGACGGTCGACGAGCAGAAAGGACAGGAGAGGCTCGAGGCGATGCCTGAGCGACAGGCTGTCTTCGGCGAGGAGGCGCACCACCAGCTTGCCGTCCCAGGCGCTGGCGCCGCCATGGCTGCCGATGATGTCGCGTACCGCCTCGATCCGTTCCTCCGGCTCCGGGCAAACGGCAAGCATTGTCGCCATGGCGCGGTGTCCGCCCAACGTCGCGGGGGCAGCAAGGCGTTTGGCGATATCGCCGTCTATGCGGAAATCATCGGCGAAGATCAGTTTTCCGTTGCTGCGTACCCGCCAACGATCCATCAAGGCGCCGCTGCGCAACACTTCGCCCATGGCCGCGCGGCCGAACAGCACGGCTTCGACGGCAAGCAGTTGGGCGCCCTCGGCTAGGTCGACCTCGAGACGCCGGACGAGGCGGCCACCGTCGAACAGGATGGTCTCCTGCGGCAGCCAGGCGAGGTGAGAGCCGGCCTCGGCGGTCAGCCGGTTGACGACAACCGCGTCCTCGCCCGTCGAGCGGTAGATGCGTTCGCAGGCCTGGGTGGTGATGGTGGCCGAACTTGCCGCCCCCGCCACGACCTCGAAGGCGAGCCTGTCGCCACCAGTCAGACCGCCCGCCGTGTTGATGAGGATAGCCTCCGGCTGAGCTCCAGGCAGTGGTTGCGGCAACCGTATCTTGGCGCATCCTTCCTGATACAGGGTCGCTAGTCTGGAGGCCCCGTCACGCTGGCGAAAGGCCAGGCGGGCGACGCCCTCGGCCCGTTCGAGGCGGAGCGGGGCCTTCCTGACGTCAAAGCAGGAGATGTCGGCGTACATCGGGCTTGTCCAGGTCGGCGGCCTCGCCGGAAAAGACGATCTCGCCGCGATCCATGATGACGACACGATCGGCCAGTTCGCGCGCGAAGTCGAGATATTGCTCGACCAGGAGGATGGTCATGCCCATCTGATCACGCAGGAACGCGATGGCCCGGCCGATATCCTTGATCACGGAAGGCTGGATGCCCTCCGTCGGCTCGTCGAGCAGCAGGAGCTTGGGTCGGGTCACCAGCGCCCGGCCGATGGCAAGCTGTTGCTGCTGGCCGCCCGAAAGGTCGCCGCCCCGGCGCTGCAGCATCTGGGCGAGCACGGGGAACAGCTCGAATATATGGCTCGGAAGGCTGCGCTCGGCGCGCTTGAGCGGCGCAAACCCGGTCTGCAGGTTTTCCTTTACCGTCAGCAGGGGAAAGATCTCCCGGCCCTGGGGCACGAGGGCGATGCCGAGCCTGGCCCTGTCATGGGCAGGGCTGCGGCCGAGTGGCTTGCCCTCGAAGCTGACGGAGCCGGCGCTCGGCCGGTGCTGTCCGGCGATGGTGCGCATCAGGCTGGTCTTGCCGACTCCATTGCGGCCGAGGATGCAGGTGACCTTGCCGGCTTCGGCCTGCAGGGAAACGCCGCGCAATGCCTGGGCGGCGCCGTAATGCAGGGTGAGATCACTGACGGACAACATCATCTGCTCTATCGCCCCAGATAGACTTCGACGACCCGCGGATCCGCCGAGACATGGTCGAACCGCCCCTCCGACAGCACGCTGCCCTCATGCAGGCAGGTCACCTTCACCCCGAGCTCACGCACGAAATGCATGTCGTGCTCGACGACGACGACCGAATGCGAACGGGCGATCTGCCTGAGGAGATCACCGGTCTGCGCCGTTTCGGCATCGGTCATGCCGGCCACCGGCTCGTCGACGAGCAGGAGCTTCGGGTTCTGGGCCAGCAGCATGCCGATCTCCAGCCATTGCTTCTGGCCGTGCGACAGCCCGGCTGCCTTGTCGTCCCGCCGCTGTTCGAGACGGACGGTGGCGAGAATCTCGTCGATGCGCTCGCTTTCGGAGCGCGAGCGCTGGTCGAACAAGGCGGCGAAGATGCCGCGCCGGCCCTTGAGGGAGAGGGCGATATTGTCCTCGACCGTATGCGTTTCGAATACGGTCGGCTTCTGGAACTTGCGGCCGATGCCGAGATTGGCGATGTCGGTTTCATCGAGCTTGGTCAAATCATGTTCGCCATCGAAGAAGACCTCGCCGGTATCGGGCCGGGTCTTGCCGGTGATGATGTCCATCATCGTGGTCTTGCCGGCCCCGTTCGGGCCGATGATGGCGCGCATCTCGCCGGGCTCCAGGATGAGCGAGAGATTGTTGATGGCTTTGAAGCCGTCGAAGCTGACGCTGACGCCGTCGAGATAGAGAATGCTGTGCGTTTGCTGGGTCATGAGGTCGCTTCCTCCGCGGCGTCGCTTTGGGCGGGCACGAGCGCCTTGCTCGCAGAGGCCTTGCGAGGGGATTTGGACCGGCGCCAATGCTCGAAGGCGCCGACCAGGCCCCGTGGCAGCAGGAGCGGCATGACGACGAAGAGGGCACCGAGTGCGAACAGCCATAGATCGGGCAAGGCGGCCGTGAACCAGCTCTTGGCCCAGTTGACGCCGACGGCGCCGATCACCGGCCCGATCAGGGTGCCGCGGCCGCCGATGGCGGTCCAGATCACCACCTCGATGGAGTTGGCCGGCGAGAACTCGCCGGGATTGATGATGCCCACCTGCGGAACATAGAGCGCACCCGCGATGCCGGCCATCACCGCCGAGAAGGTGAAGGCGAACAGCTTGATGTTTTCCGGCCGCCAGCCGAGAAAGCGGGAGCGATATTCGGCATCGCGTACGGCAATCATGAGCTTGCCGAGCTTGGAGGCGGTGATCATGGCGGTAAGCGTGACGAACAGCGCCAGCATCAGGGCGCTGGCGGCGAACAGGGCCGCGCGCGTGCCCGGCGCCTGCAGGGAAAAGCCGAGCAGATCCTTGAAATCGGTCAGGCCGTTATTGCCGCCGAACCCCATGTCGTTGCGGAAGAAGGCGAGCATGAGCGCATAGGTCATCGCCTGGGTGATGATCGAGAGGTAGACGCCGTTGACGCGGCTGCGAAAGGCGAACCAGCCGAAGGTGAAGGCGAGCAGGCCCGGTACGGCCATCACCATCAGCGCGGCGAACCAGAACCTGTCGAAGCCGTACCAGAACCAGGGCAGTTCCTGCCAGTTCAGGAATACCATGAAGTCGGGCAGCACGGGATTGCCATAGACGCCGCGATCGCCGATCCCACGCATCAGATACATGCCCATGGCATAGCCGCCCAGTGCGAAGAAGGCGCCATGGCCGAGCGAGAGAAGCCCGCAATAGCCCCAGACGAGATCGAGCGAGAGGGCGAGCAGGGCATAGGTGAGATATTTGCCGAGCAACGCCACGAGATAGGCGGGCATATGCAAGGCGCTGTCTGCCGGTACCGCCAGGTGAAGCACCGGCACCAGCACGGCCGCCGCCACGAGAAGCGCGACGAGGATGGACAAGCGGCGGTCGAGGCCGTTCTTGAGCAGGGTTGCGAGGATCATGCTTCCACCGCCCGCCCCCGGGGCGCGAACAGGCCGCGCGGGCGCTTCTGGATGAAGAGGATGATGAAAACGAGCACGATGATCTTTCCGAGGACCGCGCCGGCATAGGGTTCGAGGAACTTGTTGGCGATGCCGAGCGTCAGCGCGCCCAAAAGCGTGCCCCACAGATTGCCGACGCCGCCGAACACCACGACCATGAAGGAATCGATGATGTAACCCTGGCCCAGATTGGGCGAGACATTGCCGATCTGGCTGAGGGCGACACCGGCGATGCCGGCGATGCCGGAGCCGAGGCCGAAGGTCAGCGCGTCGACCCTGGGCGTGCGGATACCCATCGAGGACGCCATGCGCCGGTTCTGGGTCACGGCGCGCATCTGCAAGCCCCAGCGGGTGCGATTGAGGATGAGGCGCAGGGCGATGAACACCGCAATCGAGAAGGCGAAGATCCACAGCCGGTTGGCGGTGATGGTCAGTTCGCCGACGCTGATGCTGCCGGACATCCAGCCGGGATTGGCGACCTCGCGGTTGGTCGGTCCGAAGATCACGCGGATGCCCTGCTGCAGGATCAGCGAGACGCCCCAGGTCGCCAGCAGGGTTTCCAGCGGGCGGTCGTAGAGAAAGCGGATGATGCCGCGCTCGATCACAACGCCAACGGCGCCCGCGACCAGGAAGGCCAAGGGCAGGGCGATCAGCAGCGACCAGTCGATCAGGCCAGGTGCATAGGCGCGTACGGCCTCCTGCACGACGAAGGTGGTGTAGGCGCCGATCATCACCATCTCGCCATGCGCCATGTTGATGACGCCGAGCACGCCGAAGGTGATGGCAAGGCCGATGGCGGCGAGCAGCAACACCGAGGCCAGCGAGATGCCGTACCAGACGTTCTGCGCCAGATCCCACAGCTTCAGGCGCGCATCGATGGTGCCGATGCCCGCGGCGGCTTCATCTTTCAACGCTCCGTCGGCGCCGGCCTCGAAGCGGCCGAGCAGCGCGGCGGCCTCGCGGGTGCCGAGAGAAGCAATGAGCCCGACGGCCGCGCTCTTGTCGGCCTGGGGCCTGTCGGAGAACAAGGTCGCGGCAGCCCGCGCCGTCTCCAGCCGGGCCTTGACGGCGGTATCAGCCTCCCTGGCGATGGCGCTGTCGAGCGCCGGGAGAGCACCGGGGTCGGGGGTCTGGGTCAGCGCGTCGGCAGCCGCGAGGCGTGCCGCCTTGTCGGGGGAGGAGAGCGTGAGCGAGCCGCTCGCCTCCCTTATCGCCCGCCTGATGGCATTGTTGACCTTGATCCTGACAAGTTCCCCCTTGCCCGCCGTCCCCACGCCGGCGCCAGTGAGCGGATCGGTGATCGCGAGCGGATCGCCGCTGCCCGAAGCGATCAGGACCGCCTTGTCGGATTGGCGCCAGTAGAGATTGCCGTCTGCCAGCGCCGCGAGGGGGCGGGCCGCCAGTGCATCGCCGCTTCCGGCCAGTTCACGCACCACCGCCTCGACCTGCTGGAAATTTCCAGCAGTGGCCAACTTGGCAAGGCCGGCCCTGATGCCGGCCTCATCGGCGTGACCAAGTCCGGGCATGAGGAGGCAGGCCCACAAGGCCAGGACGAGGAGACGAGACCCGTGCATGGCGGAGCGCAACCGGAGACGGGAAGGTTCACAGGACAGCATATTGGAGCCTTAAACCAAGCTTCGAAAATGCTGAGGCATTCTCGGCTTGAACAGCTGATGATTTTCGATGCCAAATCAGAGATTTGACGAAAATCACCAGAAAGGACCAAGGGGCATTGATAGTGCTTCTTGGCGTTAGTTCGTGCCCTGGCCGCCGCATTTGCCGGTTGCGACGTTGAAATTGCCGCAGGACAGCGGCTTGCGCCAATCGGCGATCAGATCCTTGGAGTCCGGCAGGTAGTCGGACCATTCATCGCCCACCACCAGTCCCGAACTCTGCCAGACGGTCTGCATCTGGCCGTCGGCCTGGATTTCGCCGATCAGGACCGGCTTGGTGATGTGATGATTGGGCATCATGGTCGAATAGCTGCCCGAAAGGTTGGGCACGGATACGCCGACGATGGCGTCGATCACCGCGTCGGGATCGGTGGTGCCGGCTTTCTCCACCGCCTTCACCCACATGTTGAAGCCGATGTAATGGGCTTCCATCGGGTCGTTGGTGACGCGCTTGTCGTTCTTGGTGAAGGCGCGCCAAGTCTTGATGAACTGGGCATTGGCTGGGGTATCGACCGACTGGAAATAGTTCCACGCCGTGAGGTGGCCGACCAGCGGCCCGGTATCGAGGCCAGCCAGTTCCTCCTCGCCCACCGAAAAGGCGACGACGGGAATGTCCTCGGCCTTGATGCCCTGGTTGGCGAGTTCCTTGTAGAAGGGCACGTTGGCATCGCCGTTGATGGTGGAGATGACGGCGGTCTTCTTGCCGGCGGAGCCGAATTTCTTGATGTCGGAGACGATGGTCTGCCAGTCGGACTGGCCGAACGGCGTGTAGTTGACCATGATGTCGTCCTTGGCCACGCCCTTGGACTGCAGATAGGCCTGCAGGATCTTGTTGGTGGTCTGGGGGTAGACATAGTCGGTCCCCGCCAGCACCCAGCGCTTCACGCCTTCCTGGCTCATCAGATAGTCGACGGCGGGGATGGCCTGCTGGTTCGGTGCTGCGCCGGTGTAGAAGACGTTTCGCTCGCTCTCCTGGCCCTCATATTGCACCGGGTAGAACAGGAGGCCGTCGAGTTCCTTGAAGACCGGCAGCACGGATTTGCGGCTGACCGAGGTCCAGCAGCCGAACACCGCCGCCACCTTGTCCTTGCCGAGGAGGTCGCGGGCCTTCTCGGCGAAAAGCGGCCAGTTCGAGGCGGGATCGACCACCACGGCCTCGAGCTTGCGCCCGAGCACGCCGCCTTTCTTGTTCTGCTCGTCGATCAGCATCAGCATGGCGTCCTTGAGCGTCGTCTCGGAAATCGCCATGGTGCCGGACAGCGAATGCAGGATGCCGATCTTGATGGTGTTTTCTTCGGCGCTGGCTGCGCCGCAGGTGATCAACATCGCGATGATGCTGCCCGACAGGCAATGACCGAGTCTTCCGAGCTTCGACATGACGCCTTCCCCTTGCTTCTTGTTGGATCCCGCAGGGCTCCTGCAAGCGGCGTGCCAATCGGGGCGGGGCAGTCCTCGAAAGCGCAGAGCCTGCTGGCAGGCGGCCGGGACAAGGTGCTGAAGTGTTTCGATGGGAGGGCAATAATTTAAGCATGCCTAATAATTAGGCGAACTGCTGCCTTTCGGTGCCACCCGGTGGCGCCGAAATGGGTTCGTGGCTCCTGCCGCTGTCACTATTTCACGGGCGTATAGGTCACGATTTCGCTCGCTGCATTCTCGACTGCCGGCTTGGAATAGAGCAGGGGCACATATTGTCCGTTGGCCCATAGCGGTGCGAGATCGCGGTAATGCGGGCTGAAGGGATTGCCCGATTGCCCCGGTGTATTGATGGCGCGGCTGGCGTCCCAATTGCCGACATCCAGTACCATGCGGAAGGAGGCGCCGGAGGTCAGGCGAAAGTCCGAGCTGCGATAGCTGGCGGCGTGGGGCACGTTGCTGGCGCCGCCGAGCTCGAGCGGGCCGACGCGCATCTGCGCTTGGGTCGAGAGATCGGCCAGAGGCATCAGCGCGTGATCGAATTGGGCATGGTGCAGCCTGCCCCAGCGCCATTGGCCGGCATCCTCGCCGAGAAGCTTGGAAACCTCCGCGACCGCCGTGCCGATGCTCTGCAGCAGCAGTTTGTCGCGCGCCTTGGCCGGATCGGGACCGAGGGAGGCGTCCGGCTTTTCCAGAAGCTCGAACATCGCGCCGACACTTGGCCTGGGAATGAGGGCACGAGCGCCTTGCGGCACGCTGGCATTTACCAGGGCCGGGCCGATATGCCTGCTGATCCATACCTCGAACAGAGCGGCGGCGGCGCTGTCGCGATCGTCGCTCGCATTCCAATCGCGCAGGAGCTGCAGTCCTTTGGCGATTTGGGGGTCATCCGACTGCAGCGGCTTGAGGAGCGCGATCAGGCGGCGGCCCAGCATGCTGGTGTCGTCATTCTGCAGATCCATCGCGTCGGCGAGGCTGAATTTCTTCTTGTCCTGCAGCACTTCGACGATGCGGTCCCAGCGGGCGGGATTGGCCCAGGAATCGAAACCGATGCGGCGCTGCTCGATGGGATAGCCGGGCGGCAGGTTCATCTGGTTGGCGGTGGCGAAATAGCCGGTCTTCGGGTTGAAGACACTCGGCAATTCGTCCAGGCGCAAGAAGCCCTGCCATTCATAGCGCCCGTCGCCCGGTACCGGCAGCAGCCCGTCATAGCTCAGGCGGCGCGGCGCCATTCCGCCCGGCTGCCAGCCGATATTACCCTTGGTGTCGGCATAGATCTGGTTTTCCGAAGGGGCGCCCCAACGCTTCATGGCGGCTTGGAATTGCGGCCAGTTTTTCGCCGTCATGTAGTCGGATGAGCCGAAATAGGCCGAGGTTCCCGGCTCGAACCAGACGGAGCGAATGGTGAAGGCGAGGTTTCGCTTGGCATCGCTGGCAAGCACCGGTCCGTGCCGGGTGAAGCGCATCTCGATATCCTGCGGGGCGCCGCCCTTGACCTCGACCTTTTCGTGCACGATCCGGACAGGTTCCCAATTCCCGTCGAACTTGACCTGATCGGGATTGCTCGGATTGAGCGCCTCGACATAGAGGTCTTCCTGATCCATGCCGAAGATCGTCAAGCCGAAGGCGATGCGGCCATTATGGCCGATCGAGATGCCGGGAAGTGCCGGTTCGCCGGCGCCGATCACGTTCATGCCCGGTGCAACGAGATGAACGATATAGCGAAGGGACGGCACGCTGTGGTCGCGATGCGGATCATTGGCGAGGATCGGCCGCCTGGTTGCCGTGCGCTTGCCGGAGACGACCCAATTGTTGGAGCCGATCGTATCGACCTTGTCCTGTGCCTGCGCCAACAGGGCGTCGGGGTCATAGGCCTGTGCGGCCTTTTTGGCCGGTCCAAACTTCACCGGATCGGTCGCAAGTGTGTAGTCTTTCAGCACGTCCCGTGGAATGGAACAGGGGTCGAGGCCGTCGGGCAGCTTCGTCGTCCATTCGGGCTCGAGCTGGGCCTGGAGCTTGTCGGCCTCGAGCCCGGCTGCGCAGGCAATTTGCGCGCGCTGCACTTCGAGTTCGACATTGCGCGTCAGGCCATGGCTGCGGATGCGCACGATATCGTCGACATGCCACAGGTCAGGACGCGATCCGGCGATCCTGAACTCCTCGGGCAGGGGCTGCGTGCCGTCCCGGGTTTCCTGGACATAGGCATTGACGCCGGCGATGAAGGCGTTCGCATAGTCCTTCGCGTTGGGGCCATAGGACTGCCATTCCCTGTCCATGTCACCGCGATAGAGGAACAGGCGTGCCGCACGGTCCTGTTCGACATAGGCCGGACCGAAATCCCGGGCTAGAAGGCCAAGGCCGCGCTTGCGCCACAGGTCGATCTGCCACAGGCGGTCGCGCGCAGCATTGTAGCCCTGCATGAAGAACGCATCGCGCCGGCTGGCAGTATAGAGATGCGCGATGCCCCAATGATCGACGATCATCGTGGCAGGTTGCTGCAAGCCTTGGATATTGTGGCTCTGTTGCCGTACGCCTGATGAGATTTCCGCAAGAGCAGCTGAACCCCAGGCGACCAAAGAAACGGAACTCAGAAAGATTGCCAGGCTGCGAACCATATCAATGACCTTATTTTTCTATGCGGTACACTTTTAGAAAATTATGATTATTTTTAATGAGACGCAGATAGTGGCGCCATTTCTAACGTCAGACAAGAAACTTATCTTCGCCGCCCAGGAACGTCTACCGTCATGCCGTTGCGTTCTGGCTGGCGCCAGACGGGCGGTGGGAGCGCGAGGTCGGCCCTCGCCATCCTGCGTCGATGGCGTTCGAGAGCGCAGCTGAGACCGGATATATTGCGCAGAAATGCGCATTGGATATTTTTAAAAAATAAGCAATATTAATTACTTGTTTTATGATCTTAAATTTATGATCGAGCATCGGCGCTGTGGCAGTGAGGTGCCTCATGCCACCATTCGCGCTGGCTTATCGGCTATGCAGGTCGCCGCTCTTGACCGTGTTGCTCTCTTTGGAACTATCGGCGAGCAGGAGGAAGCGGGCCGATAGCGGCAGGCTGGCGCCGCCGAGCGCGCGGGCATGGATGCCCACCGTTCCCTCGCGCACATGGGGCGTTCTCAGCCCTTCCACGTCGATCCTGCCGAGTGCCTCGCGTACGGCGCCGACCAGGCGCGCCCGGACATCGGTCGGCATCCAGCCGTCGATGACGGCTGCTTCGAAATCGATCACGGCGCAGGAAGAGACGATGGCATAAGCCAGGGCATCGGCCGCCTGGTTGATCCAGATCTCGACGTCCTCACCCAGGTCGCCCCACGCCTCGGGCGAGGTCCAAAGATGCGCGGCATCGATGCCGCGTGCCTTCAGGGCCTTCTCCAGCATGGCGATGGAGGCGACGTCGATGAGCTGTGTCGGCCTGCCGTCGGGGCCGGGGACCGGCATGGAGCCGAGCGCGCCGGCATTGCCGGTCTGCCCGCCGAACAGGCGGCCATTCAGCACGATGCCGCCGCCGGCAAAGGCACCGATATAGAAATAGACGAAGTCGCGCACGCCCGAGAACTGGCCGAAAACGAGTTCCGCGCCACAGGCGGCAGTGGCATCGTTCTCCAGATAGACCGGAAAATCGCAATTCGACTGGAGGTCGGCCTGGATGCTGCGATGGCGCCATTCGTCGAGGACATCGGGTGGGGCGCCCGCCGCATCGGCCCAGTTCCACAATTCGAAGGGCATGGCGATGCCGAGCCCCGCAATACGTCGGTTCGCTGCCGGGCTGAGCGTGGCCCTGACGGATGCGATGCCGTCGAGCGCGAAGCGGATCGTTTCGCCCGGGGCAGGGTAGCGGTAGGATTTGTGCAGCATGGCACGCACATTGCCCAGGAAATCGATCAGCACCAGATCGGCGCTGCGCCGCCCGATCTTCAGGCCGAGGAAATAGGCACCTTCCGGATTGAGTGCCATCGGGATCGAGGGCTGGCCGATGCGCCCGCGCACCGGCTCCTGGCGCGTCAGCAAACCCGCTTCCTCCAGCTCGCGCATGATCACCGAAACGGTCTGCAGCGACAGGCTGGTCATGCGGGCGATGTCGGATTTGGCCAGGGCGCCATGCTCCCGGACGAGCGAGAGGACGATACGCTCATTGTGGTCGCGCATGCCGCTCTGATTGGTGCCGCGATGAAATCGGCTCTCGGCCAGTTCGGACGAACCGGCCTTCTGGGTGCCAGCCTCCATCCCGTTTCCTCCCCGTCGGCAGAATGTCTCGATTGGCTGTGAACAGGCAATGGCAAGAAAATTCTGCAAGTGTCTGAAATTTTACAGCTTTCACTCGCTTGAGCTTGTGACTCGAACGGGGGAGGCTGCATTGGGCAACATTGTTTCTTTCGCCCACAATGAGTGCTTCGTGCAAGGGCGTCAATAAATAACTAAATAAGACTTATTTATTTATTGACAGGGTAGGCGGGGATGGTGTTTTTTCATGTCCAGGCGCCGACACGGCAATGAGGGGCGCCCCGAAAGCGAGGCCCGGCTAGCCGGCCACGCGTTCCAAAAGGGAGGAATATGATGAAGAAACCGGTCCTGAAGTCGGCGCTGCTGTGCGCCAGCGTCCTGTCTCTCGGTATTTTTGCAACCCCGGGTTTTGCGGCCGATGTCGGCGCCTGCCTGATCACCAAGACCGACACCAATCCCTTCTTCGTCAAGATGAAGGAAGGTGCCAGCGCCAAGGCCAAGGAGCTCGGCGTCAACCTCAAGGCCTATGCGGGCAAGATCGACGGCGACAATGAGAGCCAGGTCTCGGCCATCGAATCCTGCATCGCCGACGGGGCCAAGGGCATTCTGCTGGTACCTTCGGACTCCAAGGCCATCGTCGACTCCGTCAAGAAGGCCCGCGCTGCCGGCATCCTCGTCATCGCGCTCGATACGCCGCTGGAGCCGATCGACGCGGCCGACGCCACCTTCGCCACCGACAATTTCAAGGCCGGCGAACTGATCGGCCAGTGGGCCAAGGCCACGCTCGGCGACAAGGCCAAGGAGGCCAAGATCGCCTATCTCGATCTCAATCCGAGCCAGCCGACCGTCGACGTCCTGCGTGACCAGGGCTTCATGAGCGGGTTCGGCGTCTCCAAGATCGAAAATCCGACCAAGATCCAGGATTGGGGCGATGCCCGCAACGTCTGCCACGACGTGACCAACGGCAATGAGGAGGGCGGCCGGGCTGCCATGGAGAACTGCCTCCAGAAGGACCCGACGATCAACGTCGTCTACACCATCAACGAGCCGGCTGCCGCGGGGGCCTATGAAGCGCTCAAGGCCGTCGGCCGCGAGAAGGATGTGCTGCTCGTCTCGGTCGACGGCGGCTGCCCGGGCGTGAAGAACGTCGCGGAGGGCGTCATCGGCGCGACCTCGCAGCAATATCCGCTCAAGATGGCCGCCATGGGCATCGAGGCCATCAAGAAGTTCGCCGATGGCGGCGAGAAGCCCAAGCCCACCGAAGGCAAGGCGTTCTTCGACACCGGCGCCACCCTCGTCACCGACAAGCCGGCTTCCGGCGTCGAGTCCATCGACACCAAGAAAGGCAAGGATCTGTGCTGGGGCTGACCTGAGGCCAGCCCGGCCAGCGTTCAATCTTGTTCTTAGGGAGGAGCGGCCGCCGCGCCGCTCCTTTTACGAGGGGCGACCGCCCCACGGGAGGAGACCAAAGATATGACCGATCCTTCGGCAAATGTCGGCCGTCCACAGGACTTCGAGAAAGTCCTCTCGGGCAGCGACACCAGCGTAGCCAGCTTCGACGTCCACAACAAATCCGCCCTGGAAAAGGCGCAGCACTTCCTGCACGGAAACCCGGCCATGGTGCCGCTGATCGTGCTGGTGCTGTCCACCGCCGTCTTCGGCATCCTCCTGGGCAGCAAGTTCTTTTCGGCCTTTTCGCTGACGCTGATCCTGCAGCAGGTGGCCATCACCGGCATCGTCGGCGCAGCCCAGACCCTGGTCATCCTGACGGCCGGCATTGACCTGTCTGTCGGTGCGATCATGGTGCTGTCATCGGTGGTGATGGGGCAGTTCACCTTCCGCTACGGCCTGCCGGCGCCGCTCTCAATTCTCAGCGGCTTCGCCTGCGGTGCGCTGTGCGGCTACATCAACGGGCTGCTCGTCTCCCGCATGAAGCTGCCGCCCTTCATCGTCACGCTGGGCAGCTGGCAGATCATCCTGGCCGCCAACTTCCTCTATTCGGCCAATGAGACGATCCGCAGCCAGGACATCGCGGCTCAGGCCCCGTTGCTGCAGCTCTTCGGCGCGAGCTTCCGCTTCGGCGGTGCGGTCCTGACCGCCGGCGTGATCGCCATGGTGCTGCTGGTCGCGGTGCTGTGGTACGTGCTCAACCACACCGCCTGGGGCCGGCATGTCTATGCCGTGGGCGATGATCCCGATGCGGCCGAGCTTTCCGGTGTCGGCACCAACAAGATGCTGCTCCAGGTCTACACCCTGTCCGGCATCATCTGCGCCCTGGCGGGCTGGGTGCTGATCGGCCGTCTCGGCTCGGTTTCCCCGACCTCCGGCCAGTTTGCCAATATCGAGTCGATCACCGCAGTGGTCATCGGTGGCATCTCGCTGTTCGGTGGCCGGGGCTCGATCCTGGGCATGATCTTCGGCGCCCTGATCGTCGGCGTGTTCCAGCTCGGCCTCCGGCTGGTGGGCACCGACCCGCAATGGACCTACCTGCTCATCGGCGTGCTGATCATCGGCGCCGTGACCGTCGACCAGTGGATCAGAAAGGTTGCAGGCTAATGGCACAGGAACCCATTCTCTCAGGGCGTGGTCTGATCAAGCGCTATGGCCGGGTCACCGCTCTCAACAATTGCGACTTCGACCTCTATCCCGGCGAGATCCTCGCCGTGATCGGCGACAACGGCGCCGGCAAATCCTCGCTGATCAAGGCCTTGTCGGGCGCGGTTACGCCCGATGAAGGGGAAATCAGGCTCGACGGCAAGGTCGTCAACTTCAAGTCGCCCATCGATGCCCGCGAAGCGGGGATCGAGTGCGTGTACCAGAACCTTGCCCTGTCGCCGGCCCTGTCCATCGCCGATAACATGTTCCTGGGGCGGGAGATCCGCAAGCCGGGCATCCTCGGCCAATGGTTCAAGATGCTCGACAGGCCGGCCATGGAAAAGCGGGCCCGCGAGAAGCTGACCGAGCTCGGCCTGATGACCATCCAGAACATCGGCCAGGCGGTCGAGACCCTGTCCGGCGGCCAGCGCCAGGGCGTCGCGGTGGCGCGTGCAGCTGCCTTCGGATCGAAGGTGGTCTTCATGGACGAGCCGACTGCCGCTCTCGGCGTTAAGGAAAGCCGCCGCGTGCTGGAGCTTATCCTCGACGTCAAGCGGCGTGGGCTGCCGATCGTGCTGATCTCGCACAACATGCCGCATGTGTTCGAGGTGGCCGACCGTATCCACATCCACCGGCTCGGCCGGCGGCTCTGCGTCATCAATCCACGCGAATACACGATGTCCGACGCGGTCGCCTTCATGACCGGCGCCAAGGCCCCGCCCGAGGAGTTGGTTGCGGCCTGACAGAGACGAGGGCCGGGGGGCTTTGTCCCTCCGGCTGGCGTGTTTCTTGCTTCGCCTCATTATCGACGAAGCCCTCCGGAGACGATGCGCCGTATCAACGCCGGCATCGTCTCCCAACCCGAGAAAGGTCACCATGGCGCTGAACCCAACGCTCGCACGGGTTACCGATCGGATCGTGGCGCGGTCCGTGGCCCTTCGCCGCCCCTATCTCGAGCGCATGGCGCGCGCCCGTGCCGCCGGCACCGTGCGAGCCCATCTGTCCTGCGGCAACCAGGCCCATGCCTACGCCGCGATGCCGGTGGATGACAAGGCGGCCCTGGTCAAGGGCGGCGCGGGCAATCTCGGCATCATCACGGCCTATAACGACATGCTCTCGGCCCATCAGCCCTATGAAAGCTACCCCGACCTGATCCGCGCGGCGGCGCGCACGGCCGGCGGCACCGCGCAGGTCGCTGGCGGCGTGCCGGCGATGTGCGATGGCGTCACCCAGGGCCAGGCCGGCATGGAATTGTCGCTGTTCTCGCGCGATGCCATTGCCATGGCGGCCGGTATCGCGCTCAGCCACAACACCTTCGATTCCACCGTCTATCTCGGGGTCTGCGACAAGATCGTGCCTGGCCTCGTCATTGCAGCGGCCGCTTTCGGCCATATGCCGGCGGTCTTCGTGCCGGCCGGGCCGATGGCGAGCGGCATTGCCAATGACGAGAAATCCAAGGTGCGCCAGCTCTTCGCCACCGGCCAATGCGGGCGCGACAAGCTGATGGAAGCGGAGATGGCGGCCTATCACGGGCCGGGCACCTGCACTTTCTACGGCACCGCCAACACCAACCAGATGCTGATGGAGTTCATGGGCCTGCATCTGCCGGGTTCGAGCTTCGTCAACCCCAACACGCCCCTGCGCGATGCACTCACCGTGGAAGCCGCAAGGCGGGCCCTGGCGATCTCGGCGCTCGGCAACGACTATACGCCGGTTTGCGACGTGCTCGACGAGCGCGCCTTCGTCAACGGCATTGTCGGGCTCAACGCCACCGGCGGCTCCACCAACCTGCTCATCCACATGATCGCCATGGCGCGGGCGGCCGGCATCGTGCTCGACTGGCAGGATTTCGCCGATCTTTCGGAGGTGACGCCGCTGATGGCGCGCGTTTATCCGAACGGGCTTGCCGATGTGAACCATTTCCACGCTGCCGGTGGCCTCGGCTTCATGATCGGCGAACTGCTCGAAGCCGGGCTCCTGCATCCCGATACGCGCACCGTGGCCGGCGAGGGGCTCGCCCGCTATACCAGAGAGCCGAAGCTCATCGACGGCGCCCTGGTGTGGTCGGAGGGGACGAGCGCCTCCCTCAATCCCAAGGTGCTGCGACCGGCCGGAGAGCCGTTCCAGCCGACGGGTGGCCTCAAGCGGCTCCAAGGCAATCTCGGCACCGGCGTGATGAAGGTCTCGGCCGTGGCGCCGGAGCGCCATGTCGTCGAGGCGCCGGCACGCGTCTTCGCCGACCAGGAGGCGATCAAGCAGGCCTTCCGGGCCGGCGAGTTCACCGGGGATACCGTGGTGGTGGTGCGTTTCCAGGGGCCGAAGGCCAATGGCATGCCGGAACTGCACAGCCTGACCCCGCTGCTTGCCGTGCTGCAGGATAAGGGGCTGAAGGTCGCTCTGGTCACCGATGGGCGGATGTCGGGGGCGTCGGGCAAGGTGCCCGCGGCGATCCATGTCAGCCCCGAGGCGCTCGACGGAGGACCGCTTGCCAGGCTCAGGGACGGTGACCTCGTGCGCGTCGACGCGATTGCGGGCACGATCGACGTGCTGACGGCGGGAGCGCTCGAACGGGAGAATGCCGAGCCGGATCTCGACGGCAACGAATTCGGTGTCGGCCGCGAACTCTTCGGCCTGTTTCGCCGGCAGGTCTCGGCCGCGGAACATGGTGCTTCGCCCTTGTTCGGCTGATTGAGGCTCATTCGGTCGAGTCGAAATCATCCTCCCGCATGACCAGCATCGCGGCCAGCGTCGCCAGGCCGCTATCGAGCTGATCCATCGACGGGCTGGCCAGCGCCAGCCGGACGGCGTTGGGCGCATGGCCTGGCGTTACGGCGAAGGTCGTGGAGGGAGACAGGGCAATGTCGCGCCTGGCCGCCGCCGCGACGAAGGTTTGCGAGCGCCAATGCGCCGGCAATGTCAGCCATAGATGGTAGCACTTTTCGTTGGTTTGAATCTCGAAGCCCGAAAGGCGCTCGGCCGCCAGCTTCTGGCGCGCGCGGGCATCCAGGCGTTTCAGCCTGGAGAGTTCGGCAGCGGTGCCATCGCCCATCAGTCGCTGCGCCGCCGCAAAGGCAAAGCCGGAGGCGGTCCATCCGCCCGAGCGCACCGAAGCCATGATGGTTTCACGCAGGTGCTGGGGCGGCACGATGAAGCCCAAGGACAGGCCCGGCGCGACCTTCTTGGACAGGGAGTCGATGACGATGCACCGTGCCGGCGCGAGAGCTGCGAGCGGCGGCACGTCGTCGAGGAAGCCGTAGACATTGTCCTCGATGATCGGAAGGTCGAGCTTCTCGGCGACATGCAGAAGGTCGGCCCGGCGCGCCGCGCTCATCGTCATGTTCAGCGGGTTTTGGACAGCCGGCTGGACGTAGAGCGCCGAAAGATGGGCTTCATGGTGCGCCTTTTGTACCGAGTCGGGACGCAGGCCGCCCTCGTCCATCGCCAAGGGCACCAGCGTGATGCCGAGCCGCGCGGCAACGCCCTTGATGAAAGGGTAGGTCAAGGCCTCGACGCCGCAGCGCCCGCCGGTCGGAACGATGGCGGCAAGGGCGGCCGCCAGGCTCTGGCGGCCATTGCCGGTAAAGACGAGTTGCTCCGGGGTTGGCGACCAAGCGTCCCGCGAAAGGAAGGAGGAGGCAAGGGTTCGCAGCGCCGGCGTTCCGATACTGGTCGCCTGTCTGAGTGCCATGTCGAGGGCGGCAGGCTGTTCCAGGCCATCGAGGCTCCGGGCAATGAGGGCGGTCTGATCGGGTAGCAGCGGATAGTTGAACTCGAGATCGATACGAATGCCGCTCGGCTCGCCCGGTGCCGCCACGCCGCGCCTGGCATTGCCCGAAATGAAGGTGCCTCGCCCGGTTTCGCCGACCGCCAGGCCCCGACGCAGCAGCTCCGTGTAGACGCGGCTTGCCGTCGAGGCGGCGATCCCGCGCTCATAGGCGAAATTGCGCTGCGGGGGCAGGCGATCGCCCGGCATGAGCCTGCCGCCCGATATATCGGCAGCAATCTCGTCGGCCAATTTCAGATATTCGGACTTCGACATTATTGCACCGAGAGCAATGTTATAATTGCACCGAGAAAAATATCAGAGCATTTTGCCTATATCAACCGGATTGTACCGGGCTCTGTGAAAATTTCTACCATTCATGTCGGCCGGCACATCGTGGTTTGCGGCAACGGCGTCGCTTGGCCTGACGTCATCACTGGAGATTGGAAATGCCTGTTTCCTTTTCGACCGTCGTCCATCCTGAATTCGTGAAGAAGCCTGCCACCCGATATCGGGCACTCGGCGCACTTCGCGATGCAATCGTACGTTTCCTGGCCCGGCGCGCCGCCCTTGCTGACCTTCGCGACCATGATGATTTCGCGCTACGCGACATCGGCCTTGCACGCGGTGATATCGAGGCCGCGGTCTATGGCCGGCCCATCCCCCCCGGTGGGACCAAAGCGTCATGATCCCCGATTGGGCCACGACGGCCCTGCACAGGCGGGAATGCTCATGTCCGTCGGCGATGCAGGCGGCACCATGGACCTGAGCGCTGCCACCATCCTCGTCGCTTTTGCCGGCGTATTCCTGATCAGCTTCATGAGGGGCGCCTTCGGTGGCGGCTTTGCCATCGTCGGCATTCCGCTGCTCTCGGTGGTCATGGATCCCGTCATCGCGGGCGGATTGCTGGCGTCTCTCTTCATCGCGATGGATCTCTACGCCTTGCGCTACTGGAAGCCGTCGACCTGGTCGAAGCCGGACCTCATGGTGCTGCTGCCCGGGCTTGTGATCGGTATCGGCTTCGGCTTCCTGCTGTTCCGCGTGCTCGACCATCGCGCCATTGCGATCATGATGGCTGCCGTCATCCTGGTCTTTGTCGGCCTCTGGCTCGTGCGGGGCGGGGAATTGACGCATCGCCCGCGCTCCATGCCGAAGGCGGTCGCCGCCGGCCTCACTTCGGGCATCACCACCATGGTGGCGCATTCGGGAGGGCCGCCGCTTGCGATGTATCTGTTGCCTCTCGGGCTGGGGAAGGAGATCTACGCGGGAACCACAAGCCTGTTCTTCACCGTCGGCAATGCGACCAAGCTGGTGCCATGGCTGCTGCTGGTACAGCCTGCGGCCACGACCTGGGCGCTGATGGCGATCTGCCTGCTCGCCATTCCCGTTGGTGTCTGGTCCGGCTGGCGGCTTCATGGCGTGTTGGATCAGCGTCAGGTTTATCGTGCCTGCTATGGCTTGCTCGCCGTGACGGCGTTGAAATTGCTGTGGGACGGCGTTTCCGGCTTCTCGGGATGAATGTGAATGCCAGGCATGCCCGCAAGGCTCGGGGATGATGCCGATTTCCGCGCCCTGTAGAGCCCCACTAGGATAGGCTCGATCGAGCCCGGCAAGTCCGGTGTGCGTATTGGAATATTTTTGTATCGCCATCCAAAATCCTTCGCCAGGATCGGCAGCGTTGGAATATGGGTGCGAGGATCAGATGTCGGATGCTGCGGAAAAATCGACCGTATCCGAAACGCCGCCGCCCGCGCGCAGCATGCGGTCACGTTGGCTCTATCCGGCCTTGCGCGTCGGCTTTCTTCTGCTCGCCGCCTGGCTGGTCTGGTACGTCGCCGGCAATTGGAACCGCTGGACCGGTGCTGCCCGCCTCGCGGAAACCGACAATGCCTTCATCGTGGGAGATGTCACGCCCTTGTCGGCGCGTGTCTCCGGCTACATCAAGGAAGTCCCCATCCACGACTATCAGGCGGTGGAGGCCGGCGATCTCATCGCCGAGATCGAACCGTCGGACTATCAGGCGCAGCTCGCTTTGGCCCAGGCCAATCTCGCCGCGGCCGAAGCCAGTCTCGCCAATGTCGCCAATCAGAAGAACGTCCAGAATGCCCTGATCCGGCAGGCCGGTGCCAATATCGATGCGGGCAGTGCGGATGTGCGGCGCTACCAGCTCGAAGCCACGCGCCAGCGCGACCTGCTCAAGACCGGCACGGCCGGCACCCAGCAATCGGTCGAGCAGGCCGATGCCAATGCCCAACGCGCTCTGGCCCAGAAGACGCTCTACGAGGCCCAGCTCGACCAGCAGAAGGCCCTGCTTGTCGGGCTTGACGTGCAGGAGCAGCAGGTCAGGGCCCAGATCAAGGCCGCGGAGGCGCAGGTCACCCTCGCCACCAACAATCTAGGCTACACCAAGATCCGGTCGCCGGCGAAAGGGCTCGTCGGCCAGCGCCAGGTTCGCCCGGGCCAGTTCGTCAATGTCGGCACGCAGGTCATCGCCGTGGTGCCGCTGCCCAATATCTGGGTGGTGGCGAACTACAAGGAAACCCAGATGACCAATATCCGTCTTGGTCAGCCGGCGCATGTTACCGTCGATGCCTTTCCCGACCTGGTTCTGACCGGACGGGTCGAAGCCTGGTCGCCCGGCACCGGCAGCACCTTCGCCCTGCTGCCGCCCGACAATGCCACCGGCAATTTCACCAAGGTCGTGCAACGCATTCCGGTCAAGATCGCCCTCGATCCCAACCCGGCGCTGGGAACCCTGATCCGGCCCGGCATGTCGGTGGTTGCGACCGTCGATACCGGTGACAGGCCAGGCACCGGCGCGGCGGCTTCGCCATGACGACGGCGGGCGTGACGATGGCGGGTATGACGGCGACGGCCGCCCCGCTGACAGCGGCCGGGGCAGCCCTCGAACCGGCGACGCACGCCCCGCCGCGTTTCCGCGCCGATACGCTGCGTCCCTATATCGGCATCCTCGGCGTGCTGCTCGGCTCCATCATGTCCACGCTCGGCAGCCGCGTCACCAGTTTCGGTCTTGCCGATCTGCGCGGCGGGCTGCATCTGGGCTTTGACGAGGGGGCCTGGATGACCACCACCTTCGCCGTCGGCCAGATGCTGGTCGGCGTGGCCTGTCCTTATCTCGGCGCCATTTTCGGGGTGCGGCGCATGCTGCTGCTGGGCATCACCCTGCTCTTCGTCGCCAGCCTGCTGGCGCCCCTCTCTCCCAATCTCGGCGCCTTCCTGGCCGCCCAGTTCCTGGCCGGGGTCGGATCGGGGACGTTCATTCCGCTGACCATCAGCTTCATCGCCCGCAGCCTGCCGCCGCGCCTGATCATCTACGGCATCGCTGTTTACGCCATGAATTCGGAGCTTTCGCAGAATGTCGCGGCCTCGCTGGAAGGCTGGTATGCGGACAACCTGTCCTGGCGCTGGATCAGCTGGCAATATTGCGGCCTGCTGCCGCTGATGTTCACCTGTGTATGGTTCGGCATTCCGCGCGAGGACGTGAAGACCGAACTCCTGCACCATTTCGACTGGCCGGGCCTGGTCTATGCCGGCGCCGGTTTCAGCCTGCTCTATGCCGGGCTCGACCAGGGCAACCGGCTCGACTGGACCAACAGCGGCCTGGTCAACGGCCTGCTGATCGCCGGCGGCCTGGTGACGGCGGCCTTCGTCGTGCGCGAGCTGTGGGTCAGCCGCAGGCCCTTCCTCAACCTGCGGCTCCTGATGCAGCATCATCTCCTGTTGTTGCTGCTGCTGCTGGCGGGCTTTCGCTTCATCATCCTGTCGACCGCCTACATCATTCCCAACTATCTGCAGTCGGTGCAGAACTTCAGGGAATTGCAGGTCGGCGCCGTGCTCTTGTGGATCGCCTTGCCCCAGCTCATCATCGTGGTGCCGCTCGGCTATGTCCTCAAGCGCGTCGACGGACGATGGGTGCTGGCTGCCGGCACGGCCCTGGTCGGCATCGCCTGCCTGATGGCGGCGCAGCTCACCAGCGCCTGGGCCACCGACGATTTCCTGCAATCCCAGATCCTGCAGGCCCTCGGCCAGTCCTTCGCCCTCACGGCGCTGGTCGTCCTGGCGGTGCAGTCAATCAATCCGGCCGACGCGCTGACGATCGGCGCCCTGCTGCAGATCAGCCGCATGTTCGGCGGCGAGATCGGCACCGCCTTCATGCAGACCTTCGTGCGGGTGCGCGAACAGGTCCATTCCAATCTGATCGGCCTGCATGTCGACAGCCTTGCCGGTGCGACGGTCGACCGGCTCGCCGCTTATCGCAATGCCGTCAGCGCCCACACGGCGGACGTGGCGATCGCCAGCGCCCGGGCGACGAGCCTGTTGTCCTCGGCCATCGCCAAGCAGGCGGCGGTGCTGTCCTATATCGACGGCTTCCTGGCTGCTGCCGGCGGTGCCTTCGTCTGCCTCCTGCTGATTGCCCTGCTGCCCAGGCCCAATCGACTTCCCATCTAGATGGGATTTCTATTTCTCTATATATTTCTTTATTTTATCTAACAATTCTAATCTAATTTCTTAGTTGTTCCACTCCAATGATGTGCCTTGCCACGAACGAAACAGGCGAGTGGTCGAAGGCCATATGATCGGAATATCGTCGGGCTGCGAATGAGGTTCTTGCGCCTTGCATCCAGAAGACAAATGCTTGGCGCGATGTCCAGCAACGCGCCCCGTTTCTTCCGTGGTCAGAATCTCCAGACGAAATTGCCCCTGACGCTCTGGTCGACGGCCTTCTCGCCGAATTGTCCGCTGTAGGACACGCCGAGGCTGACCGCGTGGGACAGAGCCACGCTGATGCCCGTGTCGACCACCAGGGCGTCGCGGGCGATCGGCGTGCCGCTGGCGTTGAAGACGGAGCCATTGGCCAAGGCGAGCGCGGTCGTCGGCCTGACATCGCCGAAGGCGTGCCGCCAGCCCAGGGTGGCCTGGAGGGTGGTGCTCATGCCTTCGACGAGATCGAAGCTGGTGGCCGCACGCAGCCCCAGGGTGGTGAAGCCCAGATTGCTGGTATCGCCTCGGCCGCTCAGAGCCGCATCGCCGCCTGTCTCCCGGAAGCCATCGGTGTGCAGGTTGAGATAGGCGGCGTTGACGAAGGGCTCGAAGCGGAAGGCCTGGGTATCGATGCGATAGCCGAGCTCACCGAAGAGCTGGGCCGTGCCGGCGTCGTAGCTGGTGCTGAGCCTGTCGGCGAAACCCGGCAGCGCCACGGTACGGTCGCTGTCGATGTCGTGCCAAGTGTAGCTTGCGCCCAACCGCAGGGCGAGGGCGTTCCACTGCCGGCCGGCATAGAGGCCGACGTGATAATTGTCGGCCGTACCCGAGGCGGCGCGCGCATCGACGTCGAAGCTGGAATGGCTGTAGCCGGCAAAGGCGCCCAGGCGCCAGTCCTGCAGGAACGAACCCTGGACGAGGGTATCGAAGCCGATGAGGAAGCCGCCGGTATCGTGATCGACCCGGGCGTCGCGACCGCCGCCGCCGAGATGGCCCCAGGATCCGAAGCCCTGGGCCCAGAAGCCGGACAGGGCCACCGGGGTGGCTGAGCCGAACGGCGCCGGCGTGGTCGCCGGCACATTCTCGGCATAGGCGATCGGGCCCGAGAGCATAGCCGCAGGTGCGATGGCACCGAGATCAGCGGTGTAGAGCCGGTTCAGCACGGCATCGCGGATGAGGCCGCTATCCTGGACCAGCACGCTGCGGGCCGAGGCATGGATGTCGCCGGACAGGGTCGAGAAGGCCTGGCGGGCGCTGGCGACGTCCGGCGCCTTGGCGACGGCCTGATAGAGCGTGCTGCCGTTCGCCAGCGTCTCCACGCTGTCGGCCACGGCGCGCTGGCTCTCGCTGCTGGCGACCGAGGCGAAGGAGGTGTCGTTGCGCGTGACCTTCAGATAGACGTTGTTGGCATTCTGGGACAGGCCGAGATCGACGAACGGGGCGTTGTCGACCACCTTGGCGAACTGGCCGGTGATGCCGCCATTGGCGGTGAGGATCTTGTAGGTCTGGCCGATCGTGTAGTCGCCCGTGGCAGGGATGACGGAAACCGTGCCGCCATTGAGGGTGGCGGTGCCGGTGGCGTGAATGAAATCGTTCTGCCCGGCGGCGTTGATGTTCACCTGGATGGTGCCGCCTTCATTGACGAAGTTGCGTACCGTCAGCGTGGTCGGGCCACCGGCCTGGAAGGCGATCTTGCCGGCATTCTTCACCGTGCCGGTGACGCTGGAATTGCCGCCCCCGGGGATCGCCCAACGGGCCGTGGCGGAACTCAGCACGACTGTGCTGGCGTTGGTGGCCGAGCCTGTCCAATGGGCAGAATCGGCCAAGGTTACATTGCCCCGCGAGGCGCCATTCACAGTGAGATTGCCGGTCCATGTCGTGGTGCCGCGCAGGCTGGCCGACAGGGTGTTTGCTCCATCCGCGGCAGGTGCGTCCACCGCCATGTCTCCGGAGAGCGTGGAATCGATTGCGGTAAGGCTGAGCGCGCTGGGCAGATGGAAGATCCGACCCGTTCCGACATCGGCGAGCAGGCCGCCGCTGCCTTTGAAGGCCGTGACGTCCGAGCCGGTCAGACGCACCGAGGCTCTTCCGCCATCGGCATAGATGGCCGCGCCGGCCGAGTTCATCGTAAGCTGGCTGTTGTCCAGGACGAAGGTCGCGTTTTCCGTCACGGCGTTCGAGACGTGGATGCCCCAGATCGCTCCCCCTGAATTGGCGCCATCCAGCTCGCTGTTGGAGACCCTGATGGTGCTGACACTGCCGCCGCTCAGCAAGGAGGTGCCGCTGCTCTGGTTGGTATCGGCATGGATCTTCATGCCGGTCGCCGTCAAAACTCCGTCGGCGACCGCCGAAAAAACGCCTTGGCCTGCTCCCGTCAGTGAAATGGTTCCGCCGCCTTTCAAATCGACCCGGCTGCCATCGCTGCTGTTGGCGACGTAGAGCCAGGCACCACTGGCATTGATCGGGCCATTCACAGTGATGGTGCTGTCGAACTGCGCAGAAAGGCCATCCGACCAGGCACCGTGGCCCACCAGGGTGGTTTGGCTGCTGAACGTCATGCGGCTGCTCCGGGAGGCTATCGCACCCCTGGCAACGTCTGCGACGTCAAGGTTCAGATCGGTTGCATAGATCGTGGCCCCCGCTACGTCTCCCCAATTGGCTTGCAGCCCCGTCGAGCTCCCGCCGACGCGAACGGTTCCTCCGCCCTTCAGATTGATGGTCGCCCCATCCTCGGCAAAGATGCCGATGTCGTAGTCGTCGCCATTCGAGGCAGGCGGTACCGTGACGTCGATGGGTGTGTCGGCATTGCTGTAGAGCAACGAGCCCTTGTCGATGGCGTGAAAGCAGATCTCGTTCTTGCAGGTTGCCTGGGCAGGCGTGATGCGCACCGTCTGTCCGCCGCTGGCCGTTACCTGGGCATAGGCGGACTGGCACAGCATGACGGCGCTCGATGCCAACAGGAAACTCAGAAGCGAGCGCCTGGTCAGGTGGGAGCGAACGCAAGCGTTTCCGATCGACGACGTCATGGGATTCCTCCTTCCACGTTGCCGTGTCAGTTCAGGTCTGCGCAACCGCCTGACGGGGCCTGCCGGGTGCCTTTGACGCAGGCGCACCGAACGTTTGGAATATGAGTTATATCTCATTATTCTTTAGAATATGAGTCAAAGTTTTCTTGTTTTGATGATACTTTCAAGTGTGTTAGTTTTATATATTAAGTTGATATGAAAGAATTAATTCTCCTGGAATCACCGATTATGAGCAATATGCGGATATTGAATTGATACAATTGAGGGGCGTCTACGAATCGTTTGCCGAGCGTAGAAGTTTTTGTTGAGATCGGTATATCTCTAGCCATGTTCTGTTGCGAGAAGCAGGGCCTGCCACCGTCGCTACGGATCGATGCAAGTGTGGAACGTCCGGTCTTGCCGATCCCTGAAGGCAGCCGCAACGGTTCCGGCCGCGCGGTGAGAGCGCGGTTGCCGGCGCCACCCTCGGATAGAGTGCGCTTCGCCGTCCGGATCAGGTCGAGGGCAAAAGGGAGCTAAAGCGTTTTGCGATTTGGTTGAATCACCAAGAATCGCAAAGACGCGTCGAATCAGAGAGTTAGAGTAAAAAAGCGTTCACGCCTGAACGCGCTTTGCTCTAGGGAGGACGACCCCGGTAGTCCCTCGACGGAAGCGGGCTATTTTTCGAACCGAATGCGATGGCGCGCCGCGAGTATCTCCCGCGTTTTTGCCAGCTGTTCGTTGCGTTGCTCTTCGTTCCATCCAAGGGCCTGGGCCGCGATGTCGGCAATCGTCGCGAGGTCACGGCTGCTGAGGCGGCCGGTGATGGCCAGGGTACTGCGCCGCATCACGATGTCCTCGAGTGTCACGACCTTTTCATGGCGCGTCAGCCAGTCGATTTCGCCCCAGGAATAGTCGTCCGCATCGGCCAATCGGGCTGCCTGCGGTCCCTCATGGGCAAGGATGGCCCGCGCCGTCGTGCCATAACGCCCGAGCAACTCGGCGACGCGTTCGGCGGACGCACCGGTTGCCTTTGCCGTCTGATCGATCCAACGGGCATGGCTGGCCGGTTCGCCCGGATAGCCGCGTCCGCCGCCGATGGCGAGGTCCCGCGTGCCGCGCCTGCGCGCCTGGCCGAGGCGTCCCAGGACGAGATCGCAGACCTCCTCGGCAAAGCCGCGGAATGTCGTCCACTTGCCGCCGACCAGCGAGATGATCGGGTAGGGACGGTCCTTGGCGGGTTCCAGCACGGGAGCCGAATGATCGCGGCTGATCAGCCCGGCAGCCGTATTGCCGGAGGCGGGCAGGGGGCGGATGCCGGAATAGGCGTAGACGATCTGATCACGCGAAAAGGCCAGGCCGGGCAGGAGATCGCGCAGGCTCTTGAGGAAATAATCGATCTCCTCGTCGTCGCAACGAACCGTGTCGGGATCGTCGGCCCGGATGTCGGTCGAGCCGACCAGGGCCCGGCCGAGATAGTCGTAGACCAGGCAGATGCGTCCGTCATTGGCCTCGAAATAGATCATCCGTCCCTTGAGCGCCGCGAGCAGCTCGGGATGGTCGAGCAGGATGTGCGAGCCCTTGGTGCCGCCGATCAGCTTGGTGGGCGAGCCGAGGGCCTGGTTGACGTGATCGATCCAGGGGCCGGCCGCATTGACGACGATTCGCGGGCGAACGGCCCGCTCCGTGGCGTCTGGTCCGCGCAGGCCTATGACGCCGTTCTCGGCCGACACCAGGCTCGTATAATTCAGGGCCTCGGAGCCCGAGCTGGCCGCTATGCCGTCCTGCAGCAGTTCCAGCACCAGCCGTTCCGCACAGGTGACCTTGGCGTCGTAATAGGTGCCCGCGGCGACGATCTTCGGCGTCATCGGTGCGATTTCGGTGAGCGCGCGGCCCCGGGACCACAGGGCATGTTTGGGCATGACGCGATGGCGGGCGCCATAGAAATCATAGAGCGCCAAGCCGATCTTGATGAGCACGGCGCCACGGTTGCGCGGCGCCGTGGTCGAACCGAACAATGTGCGCAACGCCGCCGGGATGCCCTGCAGCCAGGAGAAGATCGGGATCACGGTGGACAGGGGCTCGACCAGATGCGGCGCATTGCGCAGCAGGAGGTTGCGCTCCAGCGTCGACTGGGCGACGAGGCGCAATTCCCCCGTTTCCAGATATTTGATGCCGCCATGGATCAGCCGGGACGGCGCGGCGCTGGTGCCGGAGCCGAAATCAGCCTTGTCGGCGATCAGGCAGGTCAGGCCCTGCTCGCAGAGATCGCGAAACAGGCCCGCGCCGTTGATGCCGGCGCCGAGGATGAGAACGTCAATGTCTTTGGTCATGTCAAATACCGAAAGGTCGTGCGGCGCGAGATCCGCCGCGCTAGGCCGCTTGCGAGGCGAGGGCTTCGATGCGCGGCCACAGGGGCGCAAGTTGCGTGGCGATGTCGCAATGCAGCGCGTAGCGCTCCTGCAACTGCTGGCTGCGCGTGGGATCCGGCTGGTAATGCCGGGCGAGCGCTGCGAGATCGCGCGGATCTTGCGTTGGCGACGCATAGAGGCCGGCACCGGCGCCGGCACACAGGGCGGCGCCCCAGGCGGCTGCCTCCTCCGTTTCGTTCACGGTGACGGGCAGGCCGAGCGCATTGGCGAAGATCTGGGCGTAGAGGGGATTTCTCGAAATGCCGCCCGTCAGGCTGATGGTCCGGGGGGAAAAGCCTTCGCGCAGGGCATCGACATGCACACGGTGGTTGAAGGCGATGCCTTCGATCACGGCGCGCAGCATGTCGCCGCGATCATGCCAGCCGCGTAGCCCGAGAAAGCCGGCGCTGGCGGTCGCGCCATGCGGTGAACCGTAGAGATAGGGGTGAAAGAGCACCGTGGAAGGCCGGGCAAGCGCGGCCTCGATTTCGGCCCCGATGGCGGTATGGATGGAGCCGTTCGTCTCATCGGCGCTGCGCCGTTCGATCGCGCAGAGCGTATCCAGGAACCAGTCGTAATTGGCGGCGGAGGCCGGCGATATGCTCATATGGTTCCATTCGCCCGGCTTGATGCCGTTGCGGCAGAACCAGCGTGCATCGGTCTTCGGCGTGCTGGCGATCGTCTCGTTGATCGAATAGGTCCCCGCGACGATCGCGACGGTGCCCTCGCGATGGCCGCCGATGCCGAGGGCGGAGGCGACGACGTCGTGCACGCCGGCCACCACCGGGGTGCCGGCCCTCAGGCCGGTCGCCGCGGCTGCGGCCTGCGAAACCGTGCCGATGATCTCGTCCGGCCGGGTAACCGCAGGCAGGGCACCGGCAAGGCCATCGAGGCCGAAGATCGAAAGGATGTCCGGCTCAAAGACCTGGCTTTGCACGGATGTGAATGAGGTGCTGGCCTCGGTGAGATCCGTGCCGAGCGTTCCGGTCAGGCAAAAGCGCAGCCAGTCCTTGCAGGCCAGGACATGGGCGATCCTGGCGAAGCGCTCGGGCTCGTGGCGTTTGATCCAGGCCAGCAGCGCCGAGGGAGCCGAGGCATGCGCGACCTGGCCGGTGCGGGCGAGGGCGGTGGCGGCGGTGCCATCCCTGTCCCACTCGGCGACGATGGCCGCTGCGCGGCTATCGAGAGACAGGATGCCGTTGCCCAGTGGCCGGCGCTCCGCATCGAGAAGATAGAGGCCGTCGCCATGGGCGGTTGCGGCAACTGCCGCGACATCGCTCGCGGGACGCCCGGCTTTTTCGAGTGCTCCGGCAATGGCCTCGGCCGTCGCCTGCCAGAGGCCCACCATGTCGCGTTCGACATGATGGGGATGGGGGATGATCTGGGGAATGCGCCGGCGGGCAACCGCGAGCAGCGTGCCTTTTTCATCGAAGACGGCTGCCTTGGTCACCGTCAGCCCATTATCGATTCCGATGAGGGTCGGCATTGGCAGGCACTCCGTCGCGAAGGGTTGTTGCAGATGATGCGAGACCGCCGGACGAAATGCCGGATATCGTCACGCAGGATGGGATGAGCGCAGCTTGAGCGGCGCGATCACGATGTTGATGCCGCGCGAGCGCAACAATTCGACCTGGAGCGGGGCCATGCCGTCATCGACGATGATGGCATCGAACTCGCTGAGATTGCCCATCGCATGCAGGGCACGACGCTGGAACTTGGTGTGATCGGCAAGCAGGATCCGCTTGGCCGCACTGTCGAACATGGCCCGCTTGGTCTCGACCATCTCGGCGGACTGGTGGAACACCATGTCGTCGGTGATGGCGGACATCGACAGGAAGACGCAGTCGGCGCGAAGGCGGCGGATCTCGGCCGTGGTGGCCGGACCCATGAAGGCGTTGCACCAATTGTAGTAGCGGCCCCCCAGGCCGAGCAGGGTCACGTCGTTCATTTCCTTCAGCTCGTTCATCAGGATGATCGAGTTGGTGATCGCCGTCAGCGGGACGCGGGCCGCAATATGCGGTGCCATCTGCAGCACGGTGGTCGAATCGTCGAAGAAGACGGCCTGGCCGGCTTCCAGGAACTGGGCGGCGACCTGGGCGATGGCGCGCTTTTCCACGGCCTGGCGCATGGAGCGATAGACATCGCTCGATTCGACCAGGCTGGTGGGCGTCGCCGACACGATGCCCCTCGACTTGCGCAGCAGGCCGCGATTGATCAACTCGTCGAGATCGCGATGCACGGTCATCAAGCTGATGGCGAAACGTTCCGCCAGTTCCTCGATGCGCATGGTGCCCTCGGCCATTACCGCCTGCATGATGAGCTGGCGGCGGGCCAACTGTCGGGCATGGCGGCTGTCGCTCGGCACCTGATCGGCGATGATCTGTTCCAGCGTTTCGTCCTGCGTGGCTCTCGTCGATGTCATGTCGGTCTGTTTCCGGATTGTGCCGGGGCAGAATATCCCGAAGCGCGGGAATATGCCTGCCTGCAGCAATCACCGCTGTGGAAGGACGCGACACGCCCTGCGAGAGCCGGGATGGCCAACAGCCATCCCGGCTTCGTCATTACTTGGCGAGCGTGAAGGCCGAGACATACTTGTCGACATTGTCCTTGGTGATCAGGACGCAGTCGAAGAGCTGCTTTTCGGTCGCCGCGCCGGTCTTGCCGGTCTTGATGAAGGTGTCGGCCTGGACGACGGCTTCCTTGGAGAAGACCGCGACCGGCTGCAGGACGGTGTATTGCAGCTCGCCGGCCTTGATGGCGGCGACCGCATCGGGCGAGCCGTCGAAGCCGCCGACCTTGACCTGCTTGAGCTTGCCGGCTTCCTTCAGCGCCGCGACGGCACCGAGGGCCATCTCGTCATTGCCGGAGATCACGCCGATGATGTCGGGATGGGCCTGCAGCATCGACTGCATCTTCTGGTAGCCCTGGGCGCGATCCCAGTTGGCGACTTCCTGGGCCGACTTGGTCAGGTCGGGATATTGCGTCAGCACGGTTTCATAGCCGTTGGAGCGGGTGGCGGCGTTGTTGTCGGCGGGGTTGCCGAACAATTCGACATATTTGCCCGACTTGGCGACCGAATTCACCCACTGTTCTGCGCCGACGGCAGCGCCCTGCGCATTGTTCGAGACCAGCTGGGCCTTGGCCAGACCCTCCTTGTTGATCTCGGCATTGACGAGGAACACCGGAATGCCGGCATCGACGGCCTTCTTGACCGCACCGACCGATCCGTCGGCGTTGGCCGGATCGAGGATGATGGCGGCGGACTTGTTGGTGATGGCAGTGTCGATCAGCGTGCTCTCGGTGTTGGTGTCGCCCTTATGGGCGGCGACCGAGGCGGTGTAACCGAGCTGCTCGGCGGTCTTCTTGGCGACCTCGCCCTCGGTGAACCAGTAAGGATTGGCCGGATCGGTGACGATGATCGAGATCAGGCCCGCCGCCGAGGCCGAGCCGATCAGCAACGGGGTCACGGCGACGGCCGCAACCAGTAAACGCATGCCTTTTTTGAACATTGGGCATCTCCCTTGATTGGTGAAGTTGTCTGCCGTCGCAAGACGGCAACGATCCCACTGCAGATCTGTTGTTGTTGCCGAAATGGGAAAGTTTCTGCGCGGACTCCTAGCCTTGCCGGCCGCGGGCCTTGTACTGGATCGAGTTGAGCAGGACGGCGAGCACGATCACCGTGCCGGTGAAGACGGTCTGCCAGTAGGAGGACACGCCGATGATCACCAGGCCGTCCGACAGGAAGCCGATCACGAAGGCGCCGAGCATCGTGCCCTGGACCGTGCCGCGCCCGCCGGTGAGGGCGGCGCCGCCGATCACCACGGCGGCGATGGCCGTGAGTTCATAGGTCGTGCCTGCGGTCGGGCCGGCGGAGGTCAGCTGCGAGGACAGCACCAGCCCGGCGATCGCCGACAGGATGCCGGAGACGGTATAGACGGTGATCTGCACGCGCTTGACCGGCACGCCCGACAATTCGGCGGCGCGGGCATTGCCGCCCGAGGCATAAAGCCAGCGGCCGAAAGCGGAGCGGCCGAGCACCAGGGCCGTGACGATGGCGAGCGCCGCCAGGATCAGCACCGAGATCGGCACGCCGAACAGGCGGTTGAAGCCCAGCCACTCGAAGCCGGTATTGCCGAGATCGGCATGGCCGGAGAGATTGTTGTAGGTGAGGCCGTTGGTCATCAGCAGCGCCACACCGCGGGCGACATACATCACGCCCAGCGTCGCCACGAAGGCAGGCACCCGGAACCAGGCGATGAGCACGCCGTTCAGCGCTCCCACCAGCCCGCCGACCACCAGGGTCAGGATCACGATGGCCCAGACCGGCGGGTAGAGGATGACGCCTGCGACTTGCAGGGTCACGCCGCCCATCAGGAAGCCGGCGACGCAGCCGGACAAGGCCAATACTGAGCCGACGGACAGATCGATTCCGCCGTTGAGGATCACCAGCAGCATGCCGAGCGCCAGGATGCCGTAGATGGCGACGTGCGAGGCCATCGTCAGGAAATTGCCGAGCGTGAAATAGTTGGGCGACAGGAATGAAAAGACCGCGACGATGAGGATCAGGGCGAAGAAGGCGCGTCCCTCGAGCAGCAGCCGGCCGAGGCCGGGCCTCGATCCTTGCCCCTTGGCGCTCGTACTTGCAGCGGTTTGCGACATGGGCAGGCCTCCTAAAAGCCTAGAGCGTTCTGCGATCTGCCGGCATCGGCAGGGGTCGCAAGGTCGTGTCGAAACAAAGAGTTAGAGCAAAGGTGCGGTTCATCTGAATGCGCCTTGCCCCGGGGGGATCAGTGGACGACGGCTTCGCCGGAGGCGGCCATGATCTCGTCCTTGCTTGCGGTTGCGTCGAATTCGGCGACGATGCGGCCCTTGCGCATGACGATGATGCGATGCGCGACGGAGAGGCATTCGCCGACTTCGGAAGTGGAATAGACGACGGCAAGACCCCGGCGCGCGCCCTCGGCGAGAAGCCGGAACACCTCGGCCTTGGCGCCGATGTCGATGCCGCGGCTCGGCTCGTCGAGCAGGATCACCCTGGGGTTGGTGGCCAGCATCTTGCCGATCACCACCTTTTGCTGGTTGCCGCCGGACAGCGAGCCGATGGGTGCTCCGCCACCCGCCGTCTTGACCGTGACCTTGCGGATGGTGTCGTCGATCAGCTGCTGCTCGATCCTGAGCGAGGTAAACAGGCCGCGCGTGAAGTCGGCGATCGAAGCCAGGGACAGGTTCTGGCCCACGCTCATGGTCTGGACCAGGCCATCGCGCTGCCGGTCTTCGGGAACCAGGGCCAGACCGGCCTGGATGCGCCGGGCGATGGTCAGGCCCGAGACCTCGTCATCCTCCAGCAGGATCTGGCCGGACGAGGCCTTGAGGCGCCCGGCCAGGGTTTCCAGCAATTCGGTCCGGCCTGCGCCCATCAGGCCGTAGATGCAGACGATCTCGCCGGCCTTGACGTCCAGCGACAGTTTGTCGACCACGTTGTAGCCGCCACCGGCCGGATCCGGCACCGTGAGTTCGCGCACCGAAAGCGCGGTGGCGCCGAACGCGTAGCCCACCGGCGGGGAGCCGAGATCGTAGTTCTCGCCCACCATGTTGCGCACGATCCATTTGAGGTCGATCTCGGCACGCGGGGCATAGGCCGTCATGGTGCCGTCGCGCAAGACGACGGCGTGATTGGTGATCTCGAGCGCTTCCTCGAGGTGGTGCGAGATGTAGACGATCGATACGCCCCGGCTGGTGAGGTCGCCGATGACCTTGAAGAGCACCGCCACTTCCGTTGCCGACAGGGCCGAGGTCGGCTCGTCCATGATCAGGATGCGGCTCCGGACCGAGAGGGCGCGTGCGATCTCGACGATCTGCTGCTGGCCGAGCCGCAATTCGCCGACCGGGGTCAGGGGATCGATGTCCTCTTCGAGTTCGGCCATCAGGGCGCGCGTCTCTTCTTCCTCCTTGGCGAAGTCGACGCCGGTGAGGCCCATGATCTCGCGCCCCATGAAGATATTGTCCCGCACCGACAAATTGGGTGCGAGGGAGAGTTCCTGGTGGATGATCGAGATACCCCGGTCGCGGGCATCCGACGCCGAGGAAAACACCACGGGCTGGCCATCGAGGAGGATCTCGCCCGATGTCGGCGTCACGATGCCCGACAGGACCTTCATGAGCGTCGATTTGCCGGCGCCATTCTCGCCGAACAAAGTCGTGACCTGGCCGCGATGAATGTCGAAGTTCACGCCTTTCAGGGCGTGGACATTGCCATAGGACTTGGCCACGTTGCGGGCGGCCAGCACGACCTCGGGTGCCTGCGCGTCGGAAGGAGAGGGGGCCTGGCTCATTTCACCGTCACCGCCACGGGTGTGATCAGCCAGTTTTCCGGGTTCACCAGCCGGAAGGCACCGACGATCTCCAGGGTCTTGCCGGTGAGGTTGGCGGTGTCGATGCCGGTGAGTACCTGTTTCTTCATCTCGCGATTGATGGCCGAGCCGGCGTTCTGATACTCGATCTGGTTCTTGAACTGGCCGAAGGCGATATCGCCCGGCGCGTCGCGAAGATCGGTTCCGTTGATGGCAGGGCCGGTCTGGACGCGCACGCCGATGGAGGCCGGCAGCCCATCCACCGTGAGCTTGTAGATGCCCGCCTTCTGCTCGCCGGCGACGCCGGTGAGGCGGACGGGAATGATGGAACCGGTGGAGGCTGCGGTTCCGTATTTCGTGGCGGCTGCCGCCTTGTCGGCGAGAATCTCGGGTGCGAGGGTCTTGGCCTCGACGGCGCGCTGCTCGATGGCCGCCTTGACCTGCGGGAAATGCTCGGCGCCGTAGCTGTCGGGCGAAAAGGCCGCCTGGCGCACATCGTCCTTGGAGCCGATCTGCACGATGCGGGTGTCGAAGGCGATGCCCGCGGCGACGAGAACGGCAAGCGCGGGCACGATCAGCCGACGCCAGCCAGCGGCGGCCGGTGCCCTCGCGGATGCACAATGACTATTGCTCATGACGAAGCCCACCATTTTCGCTGCATGCGACCAGGAAACGGGGATGAGGGAATGCCCGGCCGAGGCTCGCGCCGGTCTGTGCCGCAAGCGCGGACCCGGTGCGCCGAATGCGCAGCATGGCTCCTCCCATTCTGCCGCTGATCCGGCCCGCTTTCGCGGGGCCGGAACGGCTCTCTCGCTGATCATTGAGATATGTTATATCTGTGTTTTATAAAACGTCAACAGAGTTATAACAAGGACTCGTTGGACCGGTGTAAAAGTTTCCTGGAAAGAACAGTCTCGCCGTGCGCATCCTTCGATGATGCGGGGGCGGCCTCTGGCGTGGCAGTGCGGTCCACTGCGTGGCCGTCAGCCCGAAGAGTTGGTGTGTAAAATATCGAAAAATATGATTTTTATGTATATTAATCAATAAGTTAAATCAGTTTAATCAGCTCAGGAAATTGAGGAGTCTCGCGATTTTCGGCTTCGTTTTGGCTGCGGTGTCCGGAGGGTGGCTCCGGCTTTTGGATGCGCGTTCGTCTTTTAGAGGCAGGCGCAATCGAATGAAATAATATGTTATCTCAGCAATAAATTACGTGACGTATGATATCTTTGTGATATATGAAACACAGTGATCGAAGATCGATGCGCACGGCGGAAATCGTCGGCGACGTGGGAGGCCTGGCCCTGCCTGGGAGATGGTTCATGCGCGGAAGTGTCGACCCGTCAGTTCGCAAAGGATGTTGCGATGCCCGCTGATCTGCTGATCGGGGTGGATGCCGGGACCTCGGTGATCAAGGCCGTCGCCTTCGATTTCGGCGGCCGACAGATCGGGGCCTCGTCCGTACCCAATCGCTACCAACGTGGGCCTGACGGTTCGGCCACCCAGTCACTGGAGGTGACCTGGGCCGATTGTGTCACGGCGCTACGCGGATTGGCCGGCAAGGTCGAAAACCTCGCGGCGCGCACCGCTGCGCTCGCCGTCACGGCCCAGGGCGACGGCACCTGGCTGGTGGGAGCGGACAATGTGCCGATGGCCGATGCCTGGCTATGGCTGGACGCACGGGCTGCGCCCACAGTGCAGGGCCTGGCGGCCTCGCCGCTGAACCGGGCACGCTTCGAGGCCACGGGCACGGGCCTCAATACCTGCCAGCAGGGGTCGCAAATGGCCCATATGGACCGTCACGACCCGTCCTTGCTCGACAGGGCCGAGGTGGCGTTGCATTGCAAGGACTGGCTCTATCTGAACCTGACGGGCGTGCGCGCCACGGATCCGTCGGAAGCCAGCTTCACCTTCGGCAATTTCCGCACCCGCCGCTATGACGATGGGGTGGTGGAGGCCCTCGGCCTGACGCATCGGCGTAAATTGCTGCCGGAGATCATCGACGGCAGCCAGATCACGCATGCCCTCACGGCGCGCGCGGCCGAGCAGACGGGATTGCTGGCGGGCACGCCGGTGAGCCTGGGCTATGTCGACATGGTCATGGCCGCGCTGGGGGCGGGTGTCTATGGTGGTTCGGGCGATGCGGCCTGCTCGACCATCGGCTCGACCGGCGTCCATATGCGGGCCAAGAAGGCCGCAGACGTTCATCTCAATGCTGAAGGCACCGGCTATGTCATCGCCCTGCCGGTGCCCGGTGTCGTCACCCAGGTCCAGACCAACATGGCGGCCACGCTCAACATCGATTGGGTGTTGACGATCGCGACCGACATCCTTGCCCAGATGGGCCAGAAGGTCACGCATCAGGATTTGGTGAAGCGCATCGATGGCTGGCTGGCCGACAGCCGCCCGGGATCGCTGATCTATCATCCCTATATTTCCGATGCCGGGGAACGCGGTCCCTTCGTCGATGCCGATGCCCGTGCCGGCTTCATCGGCCTCTCCGCCGGGCATCGCTATGCCGATCTGGTGCGTGCCGTCGTCGAGGGGCTCGGCCTGGCCATGCGCGATTGCTACGCCGCCATGGGTGACCTGCCGGCCGAGCTGCGCCTGGCCGGCGGTGCCGTGCGCTCGCGCGCTTTGCGCGGCGTGCTGTCAGCCGCGATCAACGCCCCGTTGCGCGTTTCCTCACGCGAGGAGGCCGGGGCCGCCGGCGCGGCGATGATGGCGGCGGTCGCCGTCGGCGCCTTCAAGGACATGGATGCCTGCGTCGCCCAGTGGGTGACGCCTCTCCTGGGCGCACCCGAACCGCCCGATCCGGCCCTGGCGAGCCTTTACGACCAACTGTTCCCCGCCTTCAGGGCCTCGCGCCTCGAATTGATCCCGGCCTGGAAAGCGCTTGCGGCCGTCCGGCACGATGCCGGCGGGGTGGGCGCTGCATCGGCAGCGGGAAGGAGCCTTGCAGTATGAGTGAGATGATCGACCTTCTGGTGATCGGCGGCGGCATCAACGGTGCCGGCATCGCCCGCGATGCGGCAGGCCGCGGCCTGTCCGTGACGCTGGTGGAAAAGGACGATCTGGCCCAGGGCACCTCCTCGCGCTCGGGCAAGCTGGTGCATGGCGGTCTGCGCTATCTGGAATATTACGAGTTCCGCCTGGTTCGCGAAGCGCTGATCGAGCGCGAAGTCCTGCTGAACTCGGCCTGCCACATCATCTGGCCGATGCGCTTCGTGCTGCCGCACAGCCCGCAGGACAGGCCTGCCTGGCTGGTGCGTCTCGGCCTCTTCCTCTACGACCATCTCGGCGGCCGCAAGAAGCTTCCCGGCACGCGCGTGCTCGATCTCAGGCGCGATCCGGTCGGCGCGCCGATCCTCGACCAATATGCCAAGGGCTTCGAATATTCGGACTGCTGGGTGGATGATGCGCGCCTCGTCGCGCTCAATGCGCTCGGTGCCGCGGAAAAGGGCGCCACCATCCTAACCCGCACGGCGGCCGTCTCGGCGCGGCGGGAGGAGGGGGCCTGGACCGTCACCACCCGCGATACCGTGACAGGCGAAACCCGCACGCACCGGGCGCGCTGCATCGCCAACGCGGCGGGGCCGTGGGTCTCCGATATCATCGCGCAGGTGGCAGGCTCCAATTCCACCCGCAATGTGCGCCTGGTCAAGGGCAGCCACATCATCGTGCCGAAATTCTGGGAGGGGCAGCAGGCCTATCTGGTGCAGAACCACGACAAGCGCGTGATCTTCATCAATCCCTATGAAGGGGACATGGCGCTGATCGGCACCACCGATATCGCCTATCAGGGGCCTGCCGAGGATGTCGCTGCCGACGAGAAGGAAATCGACTACCTGATCACGGCGGTGAACCGCTACTTCAAGCAGAAGCTGCGGCGGCAGGACGTGCTGCACGCTTTCTCGGGGGTCCGGCCGCTCTTCGACGACGGCAAGGGCAATCCGTCCGCCGTCACGCGCGATTACGTCTTCGATCTCGACGAGACCGGCGGAGTGCCGCTGCTCAACGTCTTCGGCGGCAAGATCACCACCTTTCGCGAACTCTCCGAGCGTGCGCTGCACAGGCTCGGCAAGTTCTTCCCCAAAATGGGCGGCGACTGGACGCGTGAAGCCAAGTTGCCTGGCGGCGAGATCGAGAATGCCGACTATGTCAGCTTCGTCGAGAGCCTGCGCACGGCCTATCCCTGGATGTCGAACCGGCTGCTCCAGCACTATGGTCGTGCCTATGGCGCGCGCACGCCACAGGTCGTCGGCCCGGCGCGCAGTGTCGCCGATCTCGGCCGCCATTTCGGCGGCTGCCTCTTCGAGGCCGAGGCGCGCTATCTCGCCGGCCATGAATGGGCCCGCAGCGCCGAGGACGTCCTGGTGCGCCGGACCAAGCACTATCTCCATCTGAGCGAACCTGAAAAGGCGGCCTTCACCGCCTGGTTCGAGCGCGAGATCGCTGCCCTGGGCGCAGCGGCGCCGACTTCCTATTCCAACGCTTCCGCCTGAGGGGCCGATGCCTCTGACGCTGTCCCTCAATACCAATCCGCTCGTGAACCGCTTCGCCGATCCCAACGATCTGATCGACACGGTGGCTGGTGATCTCAGGCTGCGCGACCTGCAGCTCACCCATGAATTCATCAATCCGAGCTGGCCGGCGCCCACCATACGGCGCCTGGTCCGCCAGATGAGCGGTGCCTTGGCCCGCACCGGTGTGCGCGTGACCAGCGGCATGACCGGGCCCTATGGTCGGCTCAACCATTTTGGACATCCCGATCCGGATGTGCGCCGCTATTATGTCGACTGGTTCAAGACCTTCGCCGACATCATCGGCGATCTCGGCGGCACGTCGGTCGGCACGCAATTCGCCATCTTCACTTTTGCCGATTACGACGATGCCATCAGGCGTGAGGAGCTGATCCGGATCGCCATCGACTGCTGGGCCGAGGTCGCCGAGCATGCCAAGACCGCCGGCCTGACCTCCGTCTTCTGGGAGCCGATGAGCATCGGCCGCGAATTCGGCGAAACCATCGAGGCCTGCCTGTCACTGCAGCGGCGCCTGACGGCGGCCGACATGGCCGTGCCGATGTGGATGATGGCCGATATCGATCATGGCGACGTCACCTCGTCCAACCCCGACGACTACGACCCCTATGCCTGGGCGCGGGCCGTACCGAAGGTGTCCCCGATCATCCACATCAAGCAGAGCCTGATGGACAAGGGAGGGCATCGGCCCTTCACGGCCGAGTTCAATGCCAGGGGCCGGATCCAGCCCGAACCGTTGCTGACCGCCCTGGCCGAGGGTGGTGCCGACGACAACGAGATCTGCCTGGAGCTGAGCTTCAAGGAACGCGAGCCCAACGATCGCCAGGTCATTCCCCAGATTGCCGAGAGCATCGCCTTCTGGGCGCCCTTCATCGAGACAGGCGCGGAGGATCTTCATGTCTGACGCAAAAGGAACGGGGCGGGGAGGCGGGACCGGACGCGCCGTCACCGAGAACGAGCTGGAGGAATCCCTCGCCTGCCGCGCCGCCTGGCTGCATTATGTTGGCGGCCTCACCCAGGCGGCGGTGGCCAAGCGGCTCGGCCTGCCCTCGGTGAAGACCCATCGCCTCATTGCGCGGGCGGTGGCGAGCGGGGTGGTCAAGGTTTCCATCGACGGCGACATCGTCGAATGCGTCGAGCTGGAAGCGGAACTCTGCCGGCGCTTCCATCTCGATCATTGCGAAGTCGCGCCCGATCTCGGCGAGGAGGGCATCCCGCTGCGCGCGCTCGGCCAGGCCGGGGCGGGGTTCCTGCGGCGCGAGATCGAACGCGGCGACCATCGCACCATCGGCCTCAGCCATGGGCGGACCCTGACATCGGCCGTCGCGCATATGTCCCGCATCGCGGCCGGCCAAATGCGTTTCGTCTCGCTGCTCGGCGTGCTTACCCGCAATTATGCCGTCAACCCGCATGACGTCATGCACTCCATCGCGGAAAAGACCGGTGCACAGGCCTATGTGATGCCGGTGCCGTTCTTCGCCAACTCCGCTGAGGACAAGGCAGTCCTGCTCGCCCAGCGCGGCATCAGCGAGGTGCTCGCCATGGCCAATGGCGCGGAGCTGAAGGTGGTGGGCATCGGCTCGGTCGATGCCGACGCCCAGCTCGTTTCGTCCGGCATGATGCACCCGCAGGAGATCCGGGACATCAAGGCCGAGGGCGGCGTGGGCGAAATGCTCGGCTATTTCTTCGACGCACAGGGGCGGGTGCTCGAAAACCCGCTGACCGCGCGGACCCTGGGCGTGGCCCTGAACGGACGGGCCGATGACCACATCGTCGGCATTGCGGGCGGGGCGCACAAGCTCGAGGCGATCCGGGCCGTACTGCTCAGCGGTCGCCTGCGAGGACTGATCACCGACGAGGCCACGGCACGGGCGCTGCTCGGCTAGGTCTGTCTGAAACGTACCGATTTGCAAGTCGGCCGGTCGTGGTCGGCACGGAGATACTTGGAAAATGACACGTCACTGGGTCGGCACCAGCTGGAAGATGAACAAGACCCTGGAAGAGGGTCTGGCTTTCGCGAAAGCCTTGGCTCAGGCACTGGCTTCGGTCGACGATCGCCTGCAGCCCTTCGTCATCCCGCCCTTTACCCTGGTGCGCGAGGTCAAAAAGGCGCTCGCCGGGACGCGCGTGAAGGTCGGTGCGCAGAACATGCATTGGGCCGATGCGGGAGCCTGGACCGGCGAAATTTCGCCGCCGATGCTGCGCGATTGCGGCCTCGACCTGGTCGAGCTCGGCCATAGCGAGCGGCGGGAGCATTTCGGCGAGACGGATCGCACCGTCGGCCTGAAGACGGCGGCAGCCATCAAGCACGGCCTGATACCGCTGGTCTGCGTCGGCGAGACCTTGGCGGAACGCGAGAGCGGCAGGGCCGAAGAGGTGCTCGCAGCCCAGGTCGAGGGCGCGCTCGCGCAGCTTGGCGACGGCAAGCCTGCTGTCGAGATCATCTTCGCCTATGAACCGGTCTGGGCCATCGGCGAAAACGGCATTCCCGCCAGCGCCGACTATGCCGATCGCCAGCAGGCCCTGATCAAGAAGGTGGCGGCGAACCGGCTCGGGACATCTCCTGCGGTTCTCTATGGCGGCAGTGTCAATCCGGCCAATGCCGCCGACCTCATTGGCCAGCCCCATATCGACGGGCTCTTCATCGGGCGCTCCGCCTGGCAGGCCGAAGGCTATCTCGACATCCTCGAACGCACGGCCCGGGCCCTGTCGGCATAGCCCCTAGTGCAACCGATCTCACTTATACAAGGAAGGAAGACCGTCATGAAAATCGCACTTGGAGCCGACAGCGCGGGCAAGCCCCTGCTCGACGTCATCGCTGCGCATCTGGCCAATCGCCCGGACCTGGAGGTCACAGATCTCAGCCAGTCGGGCTATTACGCAGACCTCGCCGCAAAGGTCGGGCAGGACGTCGTCGATCACAAGCATGATCGCGCCATCCTGTTTTGCGGCACCGGCATCGGCGTGTGCATCTCCGCCAACAAGGTGCCGGGCATCCGGGCGGCTCTCACCCATGACACCTATTCGGCGGAACGCGCAGCCAAGTCGAACAACGCCCAGATCATCACCATGGGTGCGCGCGTCGTCGGTCCGGAACTCGCCAAGGCCATCGTCGATACCTGGCTGTCGTCGAATTTCGATCCTGAGGGCCCTTCGGCCGGGAACGTGCAGGCTATCGACCAGCTCGACGCCCGAAAGTGATCGACGATCTGCGGTGAGAGACGGAAGCCTCCTGGGCTTCCGTCTGAAATGCATCAAAAAGGATGGGAAGCAGGCAGCCGAAGGAGAGATGATGCGCGGGACACAGGGGCCGTCTCCCGCTGGTCGTCATCCTGGCGTCGGCTCGCGGCTTGGGTGATCCGTCATCCGGGCCGGTGCTCCATCGCACGAAAATATGAGCGGGACCGGCGATGACATTTCCGCAAGCGCGCTTAAATGCAACTGGCGTCCTGTTGCCGGCGCCTGACATTCGGTAGCCGGAAAACGGGCGTTCTTGAAACACACAGAACGGAGGCCGGCTCGAGCATGACGACGTCAACCCTCATCAATCGGCGAATAGTGCTTGCCTCCCGGCCCGTCGGCGCGCCTTCCCCGAACGATTTCAGGTTCGAAAATGTGCCGGTCGGCGAGCCTGCGGACGGGCAGCTCCTCCTGCAGATCCTCTATCTCTCGCTCGATCCCTATATGCGCGGCCGCATGAGCGCCGCCAAATCCTATGCCAAGCCCGTGGCGATCGGGGATGTCATGGAGGGAGGTACCGTCGCCCGCGTGATATGTTCGCGCCATCCCGATTACCGGGAGGGCGATATCGTGCTCTCCCATTCCGGCTGGCAGAGCTTCGCGCTGTCCGATGGCGTGGGGTTGCGCAAGCTCGACCCCAAGGCGGCGCCGTTGAGTACGGCGCTCGGGGTGCTCGGCATGCCCGGCTTCACGGCGTACGCCGGGTTGCTGACCATCGGCCAGCCCAAGCCCGGCGAGACCGTCGTCGTTGCTGCGGCATCTGGTGCTGTCGGCTCGGTCGTCGGCCAGATTGCCCGGATCAAGGGCGCCCGGGCCGTCGGGATTGCGGGTGGTGCCGACAAATGCGCCTTCGTGCGCGATGAACTCGGCTTCGACGCCGTGGTCGATCACCATGCTCCCGATTTCGCCGCCCAGCTCGCCGCTGCCTGCCCCAAGGGGATCGACATCTATTTCGAGAATGTCGGCGGCCGCGTATGGGATGCGGTGTTTCCGCTGCTCAACGATTTTGCCCGTATCCCCGTCTGCGGCTTGATCGCGCAATACAATGCCGGCCCGGATGCCTTTCCTGGTCCCGATCGCTTGCCCTCGATGATGCGGGATGTCCTGAGCAAGAGCCTTCTCATCCGCGGTTTCATCCAGCGCGAATTCGCCGACCAGCGCGCCGCCTTCTATCGCGAGGCGGCGGAATGGATCGCCTCGGGGCGTCTCCGCCACAAGGAGGATTTCGTGGACGGTCTGGACAAGGCGCCGCAAGCCCTCATCGGCCTGCTCGAGGGCCGCAATTTCGGCAAGCTCGTGGTGCGTGTCGCTCCCGAATAGCAGCGCCGTTCCCGGGTGCGCGGACGTCCCGTCCGCCTCTTCCCGCCAACCGGACGCAACGTTTCCAAGAGCGGACGAGACGTCCGCGCGCTCCGAAAAGGCTCGCTCGCAGCATAAAATTGACTAATTCAATAGACTTTCTATATTTGGAGGAATTTCCAGCGACGAACGGGTGTTTCATGAGGCGTCATATGCGGGCGATGATCGGGCTGCTGGCCGGTGCGGGATTGCTGTTTGCCTCGGCGGCAGAGGCAGAAGAGGGCAAACTGCGCATCGCCCAGCAATTCGGGGTCGTCTATCTCACGCTCAATGTCGCGCAGGCCCAGAAGCTGTTCGAAAAGCACGGCAAGGCCGCAGGCGTCGACATCGATGTCGAATTCGTCAAGCTCTCGGGCGGGGCAGCGGTGAACGATGCGCTGCTGTCGGGCAGCATCGACATTGCGGGGGCTGGGGTCGGACCGCTCTTCACCTTGTGGGATCGCACCCATGGCAAGCAGAACGTCAAGGGCGTCGCTTCGCTGGGCAATTTTCCCTATTACCTCGTTACCAATAACGCCAATGTGAAGACGATCGCCGACTTCACCGACAAGGACCGCATCGCGCTGCCGGCCGTCGGCGTCTCGGTGCAGTCGCGCATCCTGCAATGGGCCTCGGCCAAGCAATGGGGCGATGCCGATTATGACAGGCTGGACAAGATCTCGGTCGCGCTGCCGCATCCGGAAGCCGCGGCGGCGGTGATCAAGGGTGGCACAGAGATCACCGCCCATTTCGGCAACCCGCCCTTCCAGGAACAGGAACTCGCCGACAATCCCAAGGCGCATGTCGTGCTCAAATCCTATGACGTGCAGGGCGGGCAGGCCTCCTCGACGGTGCTCTACGCCACGGAGAAATTCGTCGAGGAAAGTCCCAAGACCTACAGGGCCTTCCTCGACGGTCTCGACGAGGCCGCCAGGTTCATCCGTGACAATCCCGAGGCGGCGGCCGATATCTACCTGGAGGTGGCCGGCGCCAAGACAGACCGCAACCTGCTCCTCAAGATCATCAAGAACCCGGAAGTCAGCTTCAAGATCGCTCCCGACAACACGCTGGGGCTTGGCCAGTTCCTGCACCGCGTCGGCGCCATCAAGAACGAGCCGAAGAGCCTGTCGGACTATTTCTTCGACGAGCCGCGCATATCCGGCGGCAGCTGAATGCGCCGTTCCAAAAATGGTACTGAGATGAGTGATCGGCGGACCGCATGACGGACAGCCTCCTGCAGGGTTTTTCCAAACCAGTCTTCTCCAAGCCGCGTGATGTTTCGCGTGCACTGCAGCCAGCTGTCGAGAACGCCTTGCCAGCCCCTTTGCTGCAGGCGCGTTCGGTGACTTTGGAATATGCAACCCGCCATCAGGTCGTCCGGGCCACACATAGGGTGGATCTCGACGTCTATGAGGGCGATCGTTTCGTCCTGCTCGGGCCGTCGGGCTGCGGCAAGTCCACACTGTTGAAGGCAGCGGCGGGGTTCATCAGGCCGGTCGAAGGGGAGTTCGTGCTCAGGGGGCGGCCGATACGCGCGCCGGGCCCCGACCGTATCGTGGTTTTCCAGGAATTCGATCAGCTGCCGCCGTGGAAGACGGTGTTGCAGAATGTGGTCTTCCCGCTCGTCGCATCCGGACGCCTGCCGCGCCACCAGGCGCGGGAGCGAGCCCTGCATTACCTCGACAAGGTCGGGCTTGCCAGCTTCGCGGACGTCTTCCCGCACCAGCTCTCGGGGGGCATGAAGCAGCGGGTGGCAATCGCCAGGGCGCTCGCCATGCAGCCGGAAATCCTGCTGATGGATGAGCCTTTCGCGGCGCTCGATGCCCTGACGCGGCGCAAGATGCAGGAGGAACTGCTGCGCCTGTGGGACGAGGTGCGCTTCACCCTGCTGTTCGTCACCCATTCCATCGAGGAAGCGCTTGTCGTCGGCAACCGCGTGGCGCTGCTCTCGCCACGTCCGGGCCGGGTGCGCGCGGAGATCAACAGCCATGAATGGGACCTGACGAGCAGTGGCGGGACGGCCTTTCAGGCCGCGAGCCAGCATATCCATCGCCTGCTGTTCGAGGAGGAGGCGAAGGAGCCGGAAGGCGCGGTCGAAGCGAGGATTGGCATGCGAGGACGGGGATGAGCATGGTCTCGAACGGATCGCTCGTTCCACCTGTCCGCCCGGAATTCGAGCGCGACCTCCCGCCCTTCGTCGAAGTGGCGCTCGAACGCCGGCTGCCGCTGGCGACCCGTCTCTGGCAACAGGGCTGGCTGCGCAAGAGCCTGATACTCATGGCCCTCGCGCTGCTGTGGGAAGTTCTTGCCCGCTATCAGGACAATGACCTCTTGCTGCCGACCTTCATGGCGACCGCGCGGGCCTTCATAGCCGACATGGCCAGCGGCGAGCTGCCCGAGCGGGTGAGGCTGTCGCTCCTCGTGCTCGTCCAGGGATATGTCGCCGGCATCGTCCTCGCCTTCGCGCTGACCACGCTCGCGGTTGCAACCCAAGTGGGCCGGGATTTGCTCTCGACCCTGACGGCCATGTTCAACCCGCTGCCCGCCATCGCCCTGCTTCCGCTGGCGCTGCTCTGGTTCGGGCTCGGCGCCGGCAGCCTGGTCTTCGTGCTGATCCATTCGGTGTTGTGGCCGCTTTCCCTCAACATCTTCGCCGGTTTCCAGGCCGTGCCCGAGACCCTGCGCATGACGGGCCGCAATTATGGCCTGCGGGGCGTGCGCTACGTCCTTCAGATCCTGGTACCCGCCGCCTTGCCCGCCATCCTTTCCGGGCTGAAGATCGGCTGGGCCTTTGCGTGGCGCACGCTGATCGCGGCGGAACTGGTGTTCGGCGCTTCGTCCGGCAAGGGTGGGCTCGGCTGGTTCATCTTTCAAAACCGCAACGAACTCTACACCGACCGTGTCTTCGCTGGCCTCGCCCTCGTGATCCTGATCGGGCTCGTCATGGAGAATGTGGTGTTCGCGACATTGGAGAGGATCACCATCCGTCGCTGGGGGCAGGTGCGCTGACCTTGCCCGTCGTCTCACAGTCCGTCTTCGACTGGCGGTCGCCCTCGAGGACATCAGGAATGCTTACGGAAAGACCGACCATGTCGAGTAGCGAAGCGCGCCAAACCGGCGATCACCACGGCTCCGCAGCCACGGGCAATGGCGGGCCAACGCCATGAGCGGGACGGGCGAATATCTGTGGTACATCCCCAATGACGTCGGGGCCGGCCATCGCGGCGACGCGGCCGCCGCGGATCACAACAGCCTGGAGACGCTGACCAGCCATGCCCGGGCTCTGGAGGACCATGGCTGGAAGGGCGCACTGATCGGCACCGGCTGGGGCCGGCCCGATACCTTCACTCTTGCCACTGCCCTTACCGTACGGACCACCACTTTCGAGCCGCTGATCGCCATCCGGCCCGGCTATTGGCAGCCGGCCCAGTTCGCCTCCGCCGCCGCCACGCTCGATCAGCTCAGCGGCGGCCGCGTGCGCGTGAACGTCGTGTCGGGTCTGGACAATCTGGCGGCCTATGGCGATGCTGAGGGGGAGCAGGCGCACCGTTATGCCCGCACCCGGGAATTCATGCGCCTGGTGCGCAGGCTTTGGACCGAAGAGAACGTCACCTTTGAAGGCGAGCACTTCCGGGTTGCCGGCTCTGCCGTGGCGCCGCGCATTGCCCCGCGTGGCGAGCGTCGGCATCCCCGTCTCTATTTCGGGGGCGCTTCGGAGGCGGCGGAACGAGTCTCCGCAACCGAGGCCGATGTCCAGCTGTTTTGGGGGGAGCCGCGCGGTGGCGTCCAGGAGCGCATCGAACGCCTCAAGGCTTTGAGCAAGGCGCTGGACCGCGATCTTCCACCCCTGGAGTTCGGCCTGCGGATCACGACGCTTGTCCGTGACACCAGGGAGCAGGCCTGGGCCGATGCCGAGGCGAAGGTTGCCGAGATGGCCAGGACCAACGGCGCCGGCTGGCACGACCACCGCCAGGCCGTCGCCGAGGGGCAGCGCCGATTGCTCGATCTTGCCTCGCGCGGCGACGTGCTCGACGACAATCTCTATACCGCCCCCGGCAAGTTCGGCGGAGGCGGTGCCGGCACGACCTGGCTGGTCGGCTCGGCCGCCGATGTCGCCAATTCACTGCGCAAATATCGCGATCTCGGCATCACGCATTTCGTGCTTTCCGATACGCCCTATCTGTCCGAGATCAAGCGCCAGGGCGAACGATTGCTGCCACTGCTGCGCGATTGATGCCGGTGCCGAACAGCTAAAACAGCCTGATCTGGCCGACATCGGCATCGGCGTCGAGATCGGTTATCAGCATGTGCCCTGGCGTATTGGTGATGAACATCTCCGGCGTCGAGCATTTCAGCACGCTTTGCGCCGTCAGGCCGGAAGCCCAGAAGACGGGAATCTCGTCGGGACGGACATCGACGGCATCGCCCCAGTCGGGGCTGTCGACGTCGTCGATGCCGATCTCCGCGGGATCGCCGACATGGACCGGCGAGCCATGGGCGTGCGGAAAACGTGCCGTCATGGCGCGAGCCCTGTCGACGAGATCCTTTCGGATCGGCCGCATCGAGACGACCATGTAGCCGCCGAACATGCCCACGCCCTGGGTACGGATTGAGGAGCGATAGAGCGGCACGTTCTGGCTCATGGCGACATGGCGCACCTCGATCCGGTTCCGTCGGAGCATATGCTCGAAGCTGAATGTGCCGCCGAGTGCGAAGGCGACCAGATCGTCACGCCACAGGCTGATGATGTCGGTCCTGCTCCAGGTCTGTGGCCCGGCATGGAAGACATCATATTGCGGCAGGTCGGTACGCACGTCGATTTCGCCGAGAGTAGGCAGGCTAGGATCTCCGGCCCGATTGACGCCGACCAGGGGCAGCGATTTGGGGTTGCGCATGCAATATTCCAGGAAGTCGTCGGCAAGGCTGTTCGGCAGGATGATGACGTCTGCCTGCAGCTTGCCATCCGCCAGGCCGGCGGTGTGGCCGCGATAGTGGCCGAGCCTGATCGCTTCGCGCAGACTGGTCGCGCCGACCATGCGGAATTCTTCGTACCTCGTCGCGATGTGTGGACGTCCCATTGATTTCTGTGGCCCCCAGCTTGCTGCGAGAGTAGAGAAATCTCGAACAAGCGATTAGAATTATTATATTTTTTGGTTCTTTCGATGGCTGGAACGGCTCTTTGTTGTTCGGCTGCCGGCCCGAGCGCTCGCACAGGTTCCTTATGACCGGGCAGTTTGTTTTGGCTTTTGCGACCATCGCTACCTCGCTCCACCGACAAGTGCTTTGAGGTCGTTTACGCCCTGGTCCAGGAAGGCGAGATCGCTGGTCATGTAATGGATGAGGAAGGCGGCATAGAGCACCGAGACGAGGCTGAAGACGAGGGTCTTCACCACCAGCGACAGGGCAAAAATATTGAGGTGCGGCGAGGCGCGGGCGAGAAAGGCGAGCACGACGTCCGAAAGCAGCAGGCTGACGATCAGAGGCGCCACCAGTGTCAGCGCCATGCCGAGAATGCGCGTCAGCAAGGTCAGCAGGATGGCGCCAGCATCCCGGCTGAAGATCGGCGAGAGACTGTCGATCGCCCAGAGCGCATAGCTGTCGTACAGCGCGCTCAAGGTATGATGAAGGCCGCCGGCGGCCAGATAGATGCCCACCATGACGATCATCAGCAGCGTGCCCGTGGCGCTCGTCTCATGCGTCATCATCGGATCGATCAGCGTGCCCATGGTCGAGCCGCGCTGCAGGTCGACGATGTTGCCAGCGGCCTCTGCTGCCCAGAACGGGATGCCGAGCACGAAGCCGAGCAGGGCGCCGATCACCACTTCCTTGAGCATCAGCATGAGCATCATGGGCGCGTCGACATGGCCGCGCCCGGCAATGTCGACGGTCATCGGGATGACCGGCAGCGCCAGCGCCAACGCCACGCCGGTGCGCAGGATCCCGGCCAGCCGGGTACGGGAGAACAGCGGCATCAGCGCGACCAGGCCGACGATGCGCGCCGTGGCCAGGGCACTGGCCAGGACCAGGGTTTCCAGCCCCTTGAGGGATGCAAACAGGTTTTCCATCACTGGCGCGTCACGACGGGAAACTCGTCCATGACCTTGGACGCCTCGTTGGCGATCTGGTAGCCGAGGAGCGGGCCGACCAGCAGGATGACGACGAGAACCACGACCAGCTTGACGGTCTGCGGCAGGCTCTGGTCCTGGATCTGGGTCAGTGCCTGGGCAAAGCCGATGAGCAGGCCGACGACCAGCGCCGCCACGATGGCAGGCCCGGAGAGGATCAGCACCATCCATAGGGCACTCTGGACCTTGGCAAGAATGAAATCATTGGCCATCGGGCGGTCCTTGCGGTGCAACCGTCAATTGTAGCTGAGGATCAGGCCGTGCATCAGGCGCGACCAGCCGTCGATCGCCACGAAGAGCAGCAGTTTCAGCGGAATGGATATCAGTGTCGGCGAGACCATGATCATGCCCAGCGTCATCAGCACATTGGCGACCACCACATCGATGATGAGGAACGGCAGGTAGAGCAGGAAGCCGATCTCGAAGGCCCGCGTCAGTTCGGAGGCGACGAAGGCCGGCACCAGGATCTGCAGGTCGTCATCCTTCACTTCCGCCCGTGCCGGTTCCGGCCACAGCCGCTTGGTGCCGTCCAGGAAGAACTGGCGCTCCTGGGGCTGGGTGTAGCGCAGCAGATGCTGCTTGAGCGGTTCGCGGGCCAGCTCGGCCGCGCGCGTCAGGTCCTGCGTGGTCTGGAACTGGATGTTTTCCTGCTGCAGACGTCCCGAGATCTCGCCGATCAAGGGCGTCGTCACATAGACCGTCAGCACCAGGGCGATGCCGTAGATCACCAGGTTGGGCGGTGTCTGCTGGACGCCGAGCGCGTTACGGATGAGGAAGAGGACGACGGAGATCTTCAGGAAACCCGTCATGGTCACTACGGCCAGCGGCAGAATGCCGACCAGGCCGACCGCGACGAGAAGGCCGAGAAGATTGGGCGAGCCCTCAAGCATCAGTTGCCGTGCGAACGATACGCACTCCCATGCCGTCACCGACCTTCACGATCTCTCCGCGACCGATGCGCTTGCCATTGGCCACGAGATCGACCGCAGGCTCGGAAAGCTCGGGGAGCGGCACGATGGAACCGGCAGCGAGCCGGCTGACCTCGTGCAAAGGCATCGTCATGCGGGCGAGTTCGAAGACGACCGTCACCGGCAAATCCTCCAGGCCCGCGTCGTCAGGCTGTCCGCTTGCCGATTGTGGTTCATCCATGATCCATCCCCATCTCGTTTTGCTGATCGGCATCGGCGCCGAAACAAGTCTGCCGCTCTGTCCGATCGGCTCCGCCAGCGCCGCCCGGCGCCCGGCCAGCACCACCAGGACCGTTTGCGCTCCGCGGGTCCAGCCATCGGTCATGACGATGTCGCCGGGCTGGAGGGTACGCAGTTCCCCCACCGAAAGGCTGGTCGCGGCCCACCAGAGGCTGACGGGCAGGGGCAGATCGAGCCGGCGAACGGCAGGCTTGCCCGATGCGGTGTCGAGGATACGGCCGATCCTGGTGGCGAGCGTGGTGTCCGCCTGCAGAAAGCAGGCGCTTTCGGCCTGGCCAGTGGGCCGGAGGGCAAACGCGAAGGGCATATCGGGCGGGGAGCTGAGCCCGGTGGCTGCGATCAGCTCGATCGTCCCGTCCAGTTGCTGTTCCAGCCAGGCGATCTCATCCCGCAGGTAAGATTCCAGCAGCAGGGCAGCATGCGCGGGGGCCGGCGGCCCGACTGTGGCGCCGGGATTGGCCCGCGCCAGCCAGCGTTCGAACTGTGCAGGCGCGAGACAAAGACGGCCCGTTGCGGCACCGACCTTGAAGTCGATGGCGGTGGTCGTGTCCGGATCCACCGCCGGTTGCCACAGGACGGAAAGCAGGAACTCCTCACCGGCAATGCGGATCTTCACAGGCGGACGATGGCGATAGAAGGCGTTGAGGGCCGCGGCATCCGCAGGGGTGATCGCTTGCAGGCGGGCCGCCGAGACCGGGGGGGCGGCCGCAGGGCGCTGTCGCGTTTTTCCAAGTGCCGCTAGTCTCTGATGCATGCGAAAATCACGCTCTTCCTGGCTTGAGCTTTGACGCGGCCGCGAGGGTCGCTTCCTCCTCGATCGTGATTTCCTCGATCGCCTCCAGCCGGCGCCTGCTGCGCGATCTCATCTCGTCGACGAGACGGGTCAGTTTCTCGACGGCCTTGCGCCGGGCGTGGTGGTCCTCGCGTACCTGCATCAGCTTTTGCTGCTGCCCGGCTTCAGCCTGCCTCGCCTCTTCCGTCGCCTGCCGCAGCTGCTCCACTTCGCTGGCGGTAAGCTGGAAGCGGCCGCGCAGCGCCAGCAGGTCCTGGGCCGTCAGCGGCCGGCCCATGAGATCGACGAAGGAGGCTCGTTCGTCGGCCGCAGCCTGCTCGAGGCGAGTGGCGAGCGCGCTGGCCGCCGATCGCGCCCGATCCTGTGCTTCGCGAGCCAGGCGCTGCTGGTGGGCAACCGCTTCCAGGGCGCGTCGCTCGCGCAAGCTGCGGATCCTGTGGAGCTGGGAGATGATCGCCGGCCTAGCCATTGACGATATCCCGCAAGCGTTCGGCAGTGTGTTCCATGGCTTCCTGCTGGTCGGAGGGCTGACGCAGGAAGGCATTGATCCGGTCGATCTTGGCGACGGCTTCATCGGCGACGGCGTCGCTGCCTTTCTGGTATTCGCCGATGCGCACCAGCAGTTCCACCTCGGCGTGGCGCGACATCAGCTCGCGTATGTGGGTCGCGTCGGCGCGGTGCTGCTGCGAGACCACCGCATTCATCAGGCGGCTTCTGCTGCGCAGGATGTCGATGGCCGGGAAATGGTCGCGCCGGGCCAGATCGCTCGACAGGAAGACATGGCCGTCGAGCAATGCCTGCAGCTCCTCGGCCACCGGGTCGAGCGTGCCGTCCCCTTCGAGCAGCACACTGTAGAGGCCGGTGATGGTGCCGATCTGCCCCGGGCCGGCCCGCTCGAGCAGGCGCGGCAACGCCGCGAAAAGGGAGGGCGGAAAGCCGCGCCGTGTCGGCGGTTCGCCCGAGGCCAGGCCGATTTCGCGCTGGGCTCGGGCGAAGCGTGTGATGTTGTCCATCGCCAGCAGGACATGCTGGCCCCGGTCGCGGAAATATTCGGCGATGGTGGTGGCGACGAAGGCGGCCTTGACGCGTTCGATCGCCGGCCTGTCCGAGGTTGCCGCAACGATGACGGTACGCGCCATGCCCTCGGGGCCCAGCGCATGCTCGACGAATTCGCGCACTTCGCGGCCGCGCTCGCCTACCAGCGCGACCACAGCCACATCCGCGTCGGTGCCGCGTACGATATTGGCGAGCAGGGTCGATTTGCCGATACCTGGCTCACCGAACAGGCCGATGCGCTGGCCGCGGGCACAGGTAAGCATGCCGTCGAGCGCGCGGATGCCGAGCTGGATCGGTTCGCTGATCAGCCCGCGCGAGAGCGGCGACGGAGGGAAAGCGTGTACGGGGCGCCGGTCATCGAGGGTATCGCCATAGAGCGGCCGGCCGTCGAGCGGCTCGCCAAGAGCGCTTACCACGCGGCCGAGCAGGCCCGGACCGACGCCGATCTGCAGCTGGGCCGCCACCGGAATCACTTCGGTCAGGCTCGACAGGCCGGCCAGGTCGTCGAGCGGAACCAGCACGGCAGAACCATCGGCAATGCCGACGACCTCGGCCCTGACGCGGCGGCCCGTCTTCGGATCGACCAGGTCGCAGATTTCGCCGAGCCGCGCCTCTTCCACCGTGGCATGGATGACGACCCCGACGACTTCGCGCACCCGCCCGCTTCGTGTTCGCTGGTTCTCTTCCCGCAGCCGCTTGCCGAGGCGCGGAACGATGTCGGCGAGTCTCGCGTCGATGTCGATGGAGGCGTCGGTCATGACGCCGCCTTTCTCGCCGACCCGAGTGCAGCGGCGACGGCATCGAGCTGGGTTCCGATACCGGCATCGATCACGGCGGCCTCACTCGCTACGATGCAGGCATCACGCGCGAGGGCAGGATCGGTCTCGACCTCGATGGGGAAGCCGAATTGCCGCTCCCGCGTGAGTGCGTCGAGTTCCTCGCGAACCCTGCCATATGAATCGGGGTGAACGGTGAGCCTGAGATATTTGGCCTGCCTGACCTCGGCGACGGCCTGGCGGGCGATCTTGGCGACGAGTTCGTCGAGATCGAAGCTGCCCAGCAGGCGCCGGGCGACTTCCAGTACCAGGCCGCTGACCTGGTTTTCGACACCCTCGAAATAGCGATCGAGCTTGGCCGTCGTCTCGGTGACGAGACGTGCAGCCTCCCGTTTGCCTTGGGCAAGCCCGTCTTCATAGCCCTGCGCATATTCGGCGGCATAGGCCCGCCGTCCTGCCTCGCGCAGGTGTCCGGCGTCCTGCCGCGCGGTTTCCAGAAAGCCATAGCCGTCCTGCCAGGCCCTTGCCTCCGCCGCGCGCAGGATGCGCCCGGTCGGGCGCCTGGGTCGATCGGCCAGGGGGCCTGTGTCCTGCCCTGCCATCTTCTACCTCGAGCCAGCGGCCCGCCGCACGATCGGCGGGCCCAATTGCGTAGAAGGCGCCGGTCCGATGCCATCGAGTTCCGGACGGGGCGGCAGCTTGAGGCGGACCCGCATCCCGACACCCGCCGGCAGGGCATCGCACCAGGCGCCGAGGCAGCGCCAGCCATCGGCCGTGACCCGCCCCGCCAGGCCGGCGATCGGATCGAGGTCCTGTTCGGGACCGGCAAGGTCGCGATTGACCACCGCGAATTCACAGAGCGCTTCGCCGAGTTGCGCATGCAGTGCCGCCGTGGTCTCACGGCGGATCACGCCGGCGAAAGCGGCGGCCCAGTAGATCGCGCCGGCTTTCAGCGCGATATCGGCCAGCGCGTCCGGGTCGCAGAGCGCGATGGCCCGGTCGCCTTCATCGACCTGCGGCTCCTGGGGAGAAAAGCCGTAATGCTCGCCGATCAGGCTGGAGAGCCTTGCCTCCAGCCGCCCGGCAGTCAGCATATGGGCGCAAGCCTCGTCACCCAGCGAGCCGCCGAAACAGGGAACCAGGCGCGCCGCAATCGCATGAAGGGCCGGCTTGTGCAGAAAGGACTGCCAGGCCTGGTCAGCATCGATCTTGCCGGTCATGGCGCCCTCTTCACGGCGCGAAGGGGAGGAGCGCTGTCGAGAGTGTAGACATCGCGCCGCCGCCGCCAGTGAAGATAGGCCAGGCTCCCGACCAGGAGCACGACCATGGCGATCAGCCCATAGACGATCCACATGGCACGCGCGAGGTCGTCGGGATGCAGCCAGATGCCCATGAAGTTCGTGAGGCCCGGCTCGCTCGTGGTCGGCTCGACCGCCGCCGCGACCGGCACGAGGATGACCGAAACATTGTCATAGGTCAGGCCGGCAACGCCGTTGGCAACCAGCATCTTCACCTGCGGCACCAGTTCCTTCATGTCGACCGAGGTGCGATGGCGGATGAAGACCGATGCCGAGGACGGCACCAGTTGCTGCTTGAGCGGATCGTTCTCCGGCAGGACGAGATGGACGCGGGCCGACAGCACGCCGTCGATGTCGGAGATGGTTTGCGAGAGTTCCTGGCTGAGGCCGTAGATCATCGCCGCGCGTTCCTCCACCGGGGAGGAGACGAGCCCGTCGCGCTTGAACACCTGGCCGAGGGTGGCGAATTTCTCCTTCGGCAGCCCGATCGCGTCGAGCACGGACATGGCTTCGGCAAAGCGCGCCTTGTCGACCAGGACGGTCACCGTACCTTCCTTGTCGATCTGGCGCTGGGCGGGAATGCCCTTGCGCACCAGGGCGGCGACCACTTCGTTGCCCTGGCGCTGGCTGAGGCCGGTATAGAGTTCCACTGTGCAGGCCTGCAGGAACAGCACGCCGACAAGAGCAAAGACGGTGCCGAACCGGCGCAGCCAGGCCGGCAACCGATGCATCGATACTGGCCTCACGGAGCCCCCGCCACGCACTATTGCTGTTTGATCAGCGTGTTGACCGAGCCGGTGGCGGCCGTCACGCTGTTGATGGCGACGGAGACATTGGCTGCCGCCCACATGAAGGAAATGGCGCGATCCAGCGTCAGATCCGCGTTCGGCTGGCCCGGTGGCCCTTCATTGCCGGCCGCCGCATTGCCGGTTCCTTCGCCGGCCGGCGGGGCGGAACCCGTCTGGGGCCCGTTCTTGGCAAAGGCCGACTGGGCCTGCTGCACCACCCCTTCGAGCGAGTGGAGGGCACCGCCGACGAGGGCGGCGGGATCATTGGGCTGCCCGGTTCTGCTAACGCTCTTTTCCATCTCCACGAGATAGTCGAAGAGCTGATGCTCGACATTCGCCTGTGGCTGGGGCGGTTGGAACTGGGTGGGTGCCGCCGAAACCGCGCCTATGGCAGCGTCTGCAAGCTGCATGTTCATTCCTCATCGATCGCCGATTGGGGCCTGCCTTCCGGTTCCAGCTCAGCCTTCCTCGTTGCGGGCCTGCTGCATGCCTTCCAGAGCCCGGTCGCCCTGCTGCTGGGCCATGCTCACGGCGAAGTTGGCGAGGGTTTCTTCCATCTGCTTCTGCAGGGCCGCTTCCTGGCTTTCCTTGCTCGGGTCGGGCTGATTGGTCGGGCTGATGCCGTTGCTCTCGATCTTCATTTGCTCTCTCCTGGATGCTTGGCGGCGGGCGGGGTCTCGACCTCGGCGCGCCGGCCTCGGAAAACACGCACCGGCACGACATTTTCGGCCGAACCGTCGACTTCGCGCGCCCGCGTCGGACCGGATGGCTCGGTCAGCACGCCGAGCGCCTTGCGGACGGCGTCGATATAGGCAGGCGGGCCGGAAACCGAGACGACCCGCTCGTTCTGGGCGATCTTGATGGGGTAGCGTGCATCGGCGACGCCGAGTTCCCGCAGTCGGCCGGGGATGCCGGGCAGGGTGGCTGCGTCGACCTTGAACATGTCGGTACGCATTTCGGCTTCGGTCGCCACGGCCAGGCTGGAGCCATCATAATACCAGACCAGTCCGTAGCGGTCGCAGACCCATTGCAGGAACTCGCGCGCCGTGCCTATCGGCATGCCGGCACTCAGGCGACCTTTCACCCCGTCGCTGAGCTTTACCGGAACGTGGATGTTGCGGCCGAACTCGGTCAAGGCGTCGCGTACCGACTGGTCGATGGTGATGTATTTGTAGGGACCGGCAGGCCAGTCAGGCTCGGCTGCGCGCGTGGGCAAAGCCGCCACGCACAGGCAAAATCCGACTGCGAAGCCGAGAATGGCAGGGGAGCGACGACGCGTTCCCATAGCCATCCTGCTGGTCTCAAATTCCATGCCCCTTACCTGTGCAACGACGCGTCCGCTCTTCGAGCGTGAGTCCCATGCGGCATGATTTGCCTGCCAAACCGTGCCGCACATTATCGTGATCGTCGCTGAAATGAAAGTCCAATTGGATTATAGAGCCATAGGCAAGTGCCAAACGCTTCAGATTCGTGCTGCGGATGGAGGTACGTTGTTACGGTTTTCGAACGAGGCGACGCGCAGGGGAGAGCAGGGAAAATGACGGTCGAAGCAGGGCGTCTTCATGCGTGCCGCTGGCTGCGAGGCAAACCCATGATCCTACAATCCGTCATGCGCAGAGCCGCGATGGCTGTCGCTGTCGCCGGCACCTTGTCATTGTCGATGATGGGTATCGCCGCGGCCCAGGCCGGCGGCTACGATCCGCGCACATGGGTCTATGACGGCGAGGATGACGTGGTCATCGCGCCCTCGGACAATCCGGGGGATGTCGTCGGTGAGCCCGCCCCTGGGGCCGCCCGTCAACCGGCGACGCGGCGCACGCCGCCGATCGCGCGCCAAATCGTGGCCTTCGCCGAACCCCATCCCAAGGGATCGATCATCGTCGACACCGGCGAGCGCCGCCTCTACTACGTGCTCGGCGACGGCAGGGCGCTCAAATATGCCATCGGGGTCGGACGCGAGGGTTTTTCCTGGTCGGGCCGGGACCGCATTCTCGACAAGAAGGAATGGCCCGATTGGCGTCCGCCTGCCGAAATGCGGGAAAGAGAGGCCGCACAGGGACACTACCTGCCGGTGCGCTTGGCCGGTGGGCCCAACAACCCGCTCGGCGCGCGTGCGCTCTATATCGGCAATACCCTCTATCGCATCCACGGCACCAATGCGCCCTGGACTGTCGGCACGGCCAATTCTTCGGGCTGCATCCGCATGACGAACGATGACGTGATCGATCTCTATCAACGCGCCTCGATTGGCGCCGAGGTCGTCGTGCGGTAGTCGGAGGTACGAAAATACTGATAAATTCTTGTAGAAATTGCCGACAAGGGCGCTCCGCAACCCTTCCGGGTGCTGTGTTGGCTTCCAGGGCCGAGGCTGGCGTTTGGGACGAACCTATCGGATGCACAGAGCCATATTCGGGAAGAGGATCCGGTTTCTGGCCCACGCTTTGGCATAAATCATTGTTTTGGCATCATTTTTTTAGGTCCGACGGTCAGTCTTCCCGGGAAGGTCGCCCTGGAAGAATCAGGTCTTCTTTCCGCCTGCCCAGAAAGCCGCGATCACGCCGACGGCGATGAAGATCATCATCGCGAAGAACACCTGGGCGATCTGGAAATTGAGGGAATCCCTGGCCACGAAAAGAGCGGCGACGGGCGCCGCCACGAACAACAACAATCGAATGATCACGCCCATCTGTGCCTCCATGGCTCGCTTCGAAGCCAGGGAGCAGATTGGGCTTGTCATCGGTGCCTTGCATTGACCTGAATCAAGGCGAGATCGGACTCCTGCGGGCTCGGAATGCTTCCGAACTCATCTCATGCCGTCGCGCCAGGCAGGTAGATGCGGTCCCCGGCAAAGATGACGTCCGGGATAGCGATGTGGCCCATGTTGAGCAACACCGTTTCCCGCACATCGGCCGAATGGTTGCGCGCGATGCCGCCCATCGTATCGCCGTCGCGGGCGATGATCGGCTGATAGCCCTGGCGTTCGAGTTCGGGATTGAGACGTCCCTCGCCATCCTGTGCTCCGGCCGGATGGGTCTGCACGAAACTGGCTTCGACCCAGCCCTGATGCTCCGTGCCATCCGCGCCATGGGCACTGACGGGAACCCAGGTCCTGCCGGATTCGTCGGTTTTGGAAACGCCCGTTTCCTTGACCAGGGAACCTGGCCGGATCACCGTCTCCACACCGGAATCGCCAGCCGGCTCGTCCCGCAGATTGAGCCCGTCATCCGCCGAGACGACGAACTGGGCCGGCGTCGCCTCCGATGTGCCGGGTTCTCTCGGCAGAGGCTTGTTCGGGCCCGCTTTCGTCGTGGTCGGCGAGGGAGTTGAGGAACTGGTGGCGGTAGGCGAGGTGGTGGGCGTTGGCGTCGTCTTTGACGGCGTTGGTGTTGGCGTTGCTGGCGCCGGTGTCGTCGGCGTCGGGGTCGGCGTGGAATTGTTGCCGGAGGGCTGTACCCCTGGGGCATTTGCCTTGTTCTGCTGATCCAGCCAATTCGCGATCACGATGCCGCTGAACAGGATCATGCCGCCGCCGAAGGTGACACCGAAGACGACACGATCGAAGCCTGACATGCTAGGCTCCCATTTCCCGCGTCCCAGTCCTGTCCGGGCACCGCGTGCCCACAGATAGGCCGAACCGAGGAGGAAGGCGGCGTTGTCGACCGTATCGGCGGCGCCCGGAACGAAGTCGAACCCTTTTGACACGAAATCCGGCACGCCAGGCAGGCTCGAGAGGTTCGAGCCGTCCTTGGGGATGGAATCGCCGAGCGAGAGGCCGCTCCCGATCGCATAGGAGGGCAGGTTCCATTTGTCGGCCATCGGCATGGTGGGCCGGCCGGTGCGGGCTTCGCGCACGGCCTTGGCGAAATAGAAGGCGTTGCTTCCTTCAAACAGGGCTCCGCCGGCACCGCCCAGAGTGACCGAGGTCGGGATGCCGGCCGCCTGGGTCGGCAGATAGCTCAGCGCATCGCCGATCTTCATGATACGGCCCAGCGGCGTGTGGAGCGCCGTCCATTTGCCCGGCAGGGCCGCAGCGGCGCTCATGGTCAGACCGCGCCAGGCGAGACCACCGGCTCGCATGTAGGCTTGGACATGCGGTGGCAGGGCTGGCCAGACGGCGGCAAAGGTGGCCGTGGCGGTCGTGGTGAGAACGAGATCGTCGACGCCCATCGCGCGCATTTTTGCCAGCGCCCGCACTGGCGCCGAGGCGGGCGTGTAGCCGTTGAGGGCCGAGCGCTGGTTGCCTTTCAGCAGGGCGGTCTGGAAAGGCTTGAGCACATCGACCTGGGCTGGCGTGAGGGCCTGCAATTGATCGTCCTTCAGGCCTGCCAATTGGTTCGGCCTGAGTTTCTTCACCTGCTCCGGCGTCAACTCAGCCAGTTGCGAGGGGTTGAGCTCGGCCAGATCGAGATATTTGATGCGTTTGGGCGCGATGGCGCGCAATTGGTCCGGCGTCAGATCCCTCAATTGATCGGGCGTGAGATTGACGATTCCACTCGGCGAGAGGCGGGCGATGTCATCCGGAGACAGGTTGCGGACCTCGATGAGTTCGTCCAGGAGCTTGCGCCCTTCCTCGCTCATCGCTTTCTTCTGGGTGTCGCCAACTGCCTCCATCTGCGCCAGCGTCAATTCGGGAATCTGCTTGCGTGTCAGGGTGGCTGCCATATCGGCGACAGATGCATTGGGCAGAGCGCGCAGCTGTTCGCCGGAAAAGGCTCTGATCTGCGACTTGGTCAGTGCCGAAAGCTGATCGGGTTTCAGCCATCCGGCCTGCTTGGCGTCCAGACTGGCGATATCGAGATATTTGACGCGATTGCTCGGGATCGCGCCGATCTGGGCCTGCGTCAACTGCCCCTGCAGGCCGGACCGCTTGAAGGCTTCCCATTGCTTCAAGGTCAACCAGGAGACCTGCTTGGGCAGCATGGAGCCGATATTCAGGTCTGCAATACGGTTCTCTGGGATCGAGCGCGTTTGAGCCCGCGACAGATGAGGCAGCAGCCCCGCCTGATTGAAGGCTTTCCATTGGCTGTTGGTCATTGCCGCGATCTGGGCCTGAGAGAGACCCCCGATCTGTCTTTTCGTCAAACTGGCGCTATCGAGATATTGGACGCGATTGTCGGGTATCGCCCCGATCTGGCCCTGAGTCAGGTGCTCCTGCAGGCCGGCCTGATGGAGCCCCTGCAATTGCTTGCCATTGAGGGCCGCGACCTGAGCCTTGGTCAGCGAGCGAACCTGGGATTTCGTCAGGGATCCGGCGTCGATATTCCTGATCCTGTTTTCCGGAATCGCCTGCAATTGGCCGCGCGTGAGCGAACCCTGCAGTCCGGCCTGTTTAAAGGCTTCCCACTGCTTGGGCGTGAACGCGGCGACCTGATCCGGCTTCAGCCAGGGCACGTTCTTGGCGTTGAGCTGGGTAAAGTCCAGCTGTTTGGGATCGGTGGCTTGCAATTGCTTGCGCGTGGGAGGCGTGATTTTCGGCGATTGGCCCGAAGGGGTGGGGCCGGTCTTCTTGCCCAGGGTGATCGGGTCGATGGGGCCGTCGCCGGCACCATGTACGCTGCTCGGGGAGGCAGGAGGCGCCGCATCCCTGCCGCCTCCAAACCAGAAGTCGCTCTGGGCGGCATGGTTGGGCTGCTGGAGCGTTGCGCCACCGGAAACATCGGTTAGCGGCAGTCCGGGCAGTTCGACCACCTCCTTGCCTCCTTCGGCAGGCTTGATGGCGTCGGCAAGCTCGACAGGTCCGTCATAGGCGCGCGTCCGCACGCCGAGCCTGTCGGCCACCTCGCCGGCGAGGGACCGCGTGAGGGGACTGCCGGTTTGATGGTCGAGGGAACCGGCGCGGCAGGCGAGGATCGTGATGCCCTGGCCGTCGCGATAGCCGGCATTGCGCAGGTCCTCGATCAGCTGGGTCGCGCCAGGCAGGTTGGTCTCGTCGGCGATCACCAGGAAAGTGTCCTTGTCGACCGCGCCCTTGTTGGACAGCCCGATCGACAGGTCCTTGGCAGCCACAGGCTGCCCGCCGATCGTCACCGTACCGTCGGGAAGATAGTTCAGCGTGCGGCCGTTTTCCGAGCCGAACGAGCGTGTATTTACCGAGGCAGGCAATGCCGTCGAAGGGGACCCGCCGGCCGACTCGTCGGCCGCGGCGAGCGGCTTGGTGGCTCGCAGCCCCTTGACGCCCAGGCCCGTGCCGGCGACGCCGACGCCGAGGCTGGTCAACGCGCTGGCGAATTCAAGGCCGCTCATCTGGTCGCCATAAGCGGCCAGGTCATGGGCCGACACTGCCGTCAGCGGCACGCCCGTGCCGATGGCCGCCCAGTCGAGGCCGCGCGCGGTGCGGTTCAGCCCGCCCGAACTCCTCATATAGGCGTCTGCCGTCGTGGCGACGGAGCTGCCTTGCCCGGTCATGCCGATGCTGGCCCGGAACGCCTGCGTCACCGACAATTCCGTGGTTTTCGCCATGCCGATGGTGCGCAACACGCTCGATCCCATCGGCAGGACGGTGGTGGCCACCGTGCCGATGTTCATCATCGATTCCATGTCGCCCAGCTCGCCGCCATGCTGGAGATAGTCCACTTCCTTGATAACGGCGCGGGTGCCGAGATAGGCGCCTCCGGCATAGGCCACGCCGGCAGCGAGCGGCGAAAAGGGATTGGGAATGACGGCGACGGCCGTGGCGAGGGCGGTGCCGATGCCCACGATCGGATCGATGATCTTGTCGAAGGTCGAGACATTGCGGGCCTGCACGACCTCCAGGTCGATCTTGCCGTCGGCCCCGGGCTTCATGCTGAGGCCAACAGGCACGATCAGCTTGCCGCTTTCCTGGAACTGGCGGTTGTTGTCCTGGAAATCCTTGATGGACTCGAATTTCTGGCCGGTGGCATCGACATACCAGGTCTTATCGCCATCCTGGACGGCGAAAAGCGAGACCTGTTGCGCACCGACCTTGTCGTCGACATAGAACAGGGGCACGACCTTGACCGAGGCGGTGTTGCCGCCGATGTCGCGGATCTCGTCGACGACCTTGTCGAGGGTCGTGCGGCCATCGTCGCTGGAAGTGTCGATGCCGAGGGTGCGCGCAACCAGCCCTTCCTGGGCCTGGCGCCCCTCGAGCGGCGTGAACTGGTCATTGTAGCCGGAATTGTAGAGGTTCTGGAACGTGGCCTGGTAGACCGACATCGCCTGGTCGGGATGGTCGTCGAGATAGACGCTCTGCAGATGGGCATAATAGGGCGCCGATCCCGCATCGTCCAACAGCTTGAGCGGCTGGGTTAGCAGGAAGGAATACCATTGCTCGGAGCGCTCGGCCGATTGGCGGGCATTCTCGACGCTGGCGCGCTGATCCTGCGCCGCATCGAGCCGGATCTGGGCCGCCGCGACGTCGGGATGGACCCATAACCACTGGCCATTGATCTCCATGCGAACAGGCTTGCCGCTCTTGACGATGGCATCGATGCCGCCGCGCTGCACGTCGCCGGCCATGTCCGGGGTCACCTGCACCTTCTGGCCATTGACCGTGACCTCCACGGGCTGGGTACCCTGGGGCAGCAGGCCTGCCGGCGCCTCGACACTGCCCGGGCCGTGCTGCTTGAGGGCGCCATCGAGATCGGTCTTCAGCCCGGTGATCTGCTTGTCGAGACCGTCCCGCACCAGACCGAGCTGGTCCTTCATCATCGCCTGGATCTGCTGGCCGGCCGAAACCTGCGCAGCCTTGGCCGCCGCCAGGCCTCCCCGGCCGTCGGCGTAGCACATATTGGCGTTGGCGGGGTTGTTGAGAAGCGCCTGCCACTGCTTGTTGAGTTCGCCGTTGCGCAGGTCCTCGCGGATGTTCTTGTCGCTGGTCGTGAAGGTCAGTTGGACCCGTTTGGTATCGTGCTCGTATTTGGTCTCCAGGTAGAGCTGATGATCCTTGGGATCCTCTATGACGTGCTGTTCCTTGATCTTGCCCAGATAGTCGCCGCCATAGGTGGAATATTCCTTCTCCATATCGAAGGAGCCAGGATTGGCGGCGCGGTACTGTGCCAGAATCTTCTGCCGGAGATCGGTGGCCTGAACTTCCTGGCCAGAAAGCGTGCTCGTGGCCGAATAGAAGTTGGAATAGGTCGTGGCTGCATCGACCTGCTTGCCGGCATTCTCGCTCAATGTCTTGGCATCGCTGAGATTTTTCTCAGCCGCCGTGCGCTCCGGCGTGCCCGGCTTGGTGGCGTTGACCTCCTGCTGCCGGACGCCGACGAGATAGTCCGCCAGTGCCTTGTCGCCCTGGCTGGAAGACAGCCCCGCCTGGTAGAACAGCGCAGTGACGTCGTCATGGGCCGCCTTGGACTGGGCGTCCTTCAATTCGTAGTTGGTATGATCGTCGGCGGCGGTGGCCCTTACCGTCGTCTGCCCGGGGAGGGGGGGCGGAGGCGGCAATGTCGCCTGCTTGCTGATCGCCTGGTCGAGAAGGCGTTGGGCCTTCTCGTAGTTCTCGCGCGCCGTCGTCGCATTGGTGAGCTGGCTGTTGGCATCGGTGAGGGCCTTCTTGGCGTCGGCGAGCGAGCCCTCCGGCGTCGGCGCGTTCCATTGCAGGCCGAAGGGGGCCAGCTTGTCGTCGAGCAGGACCTTGGCGTCGGTCATCGCGCCCTTATAGGCGGGATCGAGCGCGTAGACGTTCAGCTGTGCCTGTGACTGATTGACCTTGGCACTGGCCTCGGCCCGCTGCCCGATGGCGACGTTTTCGGCGTCCATCGCCTTGGCGACCACCGGATCGACCCATTTGCCGTTCTTCGGCACCCAGTCGCCTCCCGACGGTGCCTTGCCGGGGGGCGGGGTGCCATAGGGGTTTTCCGCCGTCGGGTTGGTTCCAGGCTGGCCCTCGCCATATTTTGCGATGGCGTCCTGGGTTTTCTGGTGCAGGTCGGTGACGGCCTGCTGCAGGCTTGGCAATTCCTCGCCGGCGAAGATGCCGTCGAGGGTGGTCTTGATGATCTCGGCCTTCTTGGCTTCCTGCGGATCGGAGCTCTTGGGGTCGATGGAGACGAGGGTCTGGGCGAGCGCGGCCTCGGCGCTGTCGGGCTTGACCTTGACGTCGCGCCCGGTGGCGTCGTCATGCAGGGTCATGCTGCCATCCGGCTTGGTGGTCAGCGTGTAGCCGTTGAAGGTCACGGAGACGGTGGTGTCCTTGCCCTGCTTCACGGTGCGCGTGGTGCGACCATTGCCCTCCACGACGCTCTTGGTCTCGGTCCCGTTGGCTTCCGTGCTGGTGGTGACCGCATTGCCCTTTTCGTCGGTCGTGCGCACCGTTCGGGAATCGTGCTGATAGTCCTGGTAGTAGCCGGTGACCGTCTTGCCAGTCTTCTGGTCGACGATCTCCGTCGATTGCACGTCGCCATTGTCGCTGGTGGGCTGGCTCGTCTTGACCTCCAGGCCCGCGGCCGCGAGCTGCGCGGTCACCTGCTCCTTGGTCAGCCCGCGTTCGGCGGCGATCTGGTCGATGCTCTTGCCGGCGGCGACATCCTTCCCGATGCCCTCGGCCCCCTTGCGGGTTGGGTCCTGGCTGGCGGCAAGCGTGGTCTTCTGCCCCTTGGCATCGGTCACCACCGTGGTGGACTTGCCGTCCGCGCCGGTCGTCTTCACCGTCGTCACGCCATTGGAGAGCTGCGTCGTCTGGGTGATCGTTCCCGTTCCCAGATCGTCCTCGCGGCGGGTTGTCGTCGTTCCCGTCTTCGGGTCGTAGTTGGTGGTGATCTTCTGGCCGGATTCGTCGCGCACCGGCGTGTCGGTCTCCTTGCCCTTGGCGTCCTTCACCTGGGTGTAGTAGGTGCCGTGCTGGAAATCGTAATATTCGGTGACGGTCTGGCCGGTCTTGGGGTCGCTGATCTCAGTGGTGCGGACGTCGCCATTGTCGCTCTTCGGATCGGTTGTCTTGATGTCGAGGCCGCCGGCCTTGAGCTCATTGAGCACCTGGTCGCGCGTCAGCCCGCGTTCGGTGGCGATCTGGTCGACGCTCTTGCCTGCCTGAACGTCCTTGACGATGGCGCCGGCATCGGCCCCCGGCTTCGGCGTATCGACGGGAGCGGGATTGTCGACGAGGGTAACGGCCGGCGTGCCGCTCTGGGGCGTGACGAACAGGGCCGGGGTCACCGTCGGCGTACCGGATGAAGGGAGCAGAGGCGTGCTGTTGGCAAGGGCCAGCGGCGTGACGACCGGGCTTGGTGCCGTCGCCGGCGGTTCGAGTTTCGTCAGCTCCGTATTGGTCTGCTTGAGTTCCTTCTGCAGCTTGGTGGCCTCTTCGGCCTCGCCCATCTTCTGTGCGAGTCGGATCTGCTCGCGCAGCTTCTGCGCCTGGGCCCGAAGTTCTGCGATGCGGTCGATGTCGTTCTTGGGCGTGATCTTCGGCGGAGGTGGCGGCGGCAGAAAGATGGGACGAACGACCATGCGTTGAATCTCCAAAGGCAGCCCGATTTCCTGCGCACCTCCACCGGAACGCCTGAGCCGGGTTTCAAAGTGGCTGTGGCGCCCTCATCGCGAGGGCGTCCAGTAGACATCGTATTCGCTGAGATGCTGCTCCACGGCGCGCATCGCTTCCTTGACGTCGACGCCGGACCGTTGAGCGATGAGAGCGATGAGGATCTCCGCCGCCGCGAGGGCCGGGGTGACGCTCCTGAAGAAGGAATGGGATTCGACCGTGACGATGACGCTGGCACGCGCCAGGCGTGCCAAAGGCGACACGCGGCTGTCGGTGATCGCCACGATGGTCACGCCGCGCTTGGCCGCACGGCGTGCCACCTCGACCGTGGCGCGGGCATAGGGCGCCATGCCGACCACCAGCATGACGTCTCCGGGACCGGCATGACGAAGGGCATCGACCTCGCCCTTGGCGGCGGCATCGAGCAGCGTGCCACGATCGTCGAACAGCGAGAGCAAGCGGGAAAAGTGAGTCGCGACGACCTGTTCCGACCGCAGTCCCAGGCAATAGACGCGCCGTGCTTCGATCAGGATGTCGGCGACGGCGACATGCTGCATGGCGCTGGTATATTCGCCGAGGCGGGCGACCTGGGCGGCGAGCATGTCAGTGGTCGCGCTGACCGTCGAATAGCCCTGGCCGTCCTCCGCCACGCTCGGTGTCTCCACCGCTTCGGCCGGCTTGGCGGCCGATTTGGCCCCCGGCTCGCGCAGTGCCTGCGCATAGAGGGCCCGCATGTCCTCATAGGCTTCCAGGCCCAGCCAGCGGGCAAGGCGCATCATGGTGGAATGCGAGACACCGGCCCGCTGCGCCTGCTCGCGCATCGATATCAGCGCAACCTCCTGGGGGTGGTCCAGCACGAACCGGGCCGCCAGCTTCAGTTGCGACGGCATGGTCTCGAACCGCTCGACCAGGAGCTGCGTCAACGGACCTTCTCTCATTGCGGCGACCCAAATCTGTTGATGACAAGAGTATGACATGGCCTTCGCCAATGCAACAATTGGAACTTATTAATAGCGTGCATTCCAAATGGACTTTCATTCCGAGATTCACTAGCATGCCGGCGACGGCGATCCGAGCGATGCCCTTCGCAGTCTTGTGATCTCGCCGTTCGAAGCGCGATTCAAGGAGTGAACGATGTCCGTGTCTTCCCTAAATCCAAACGCATCCAGCACCCCCAGCGGGGCTGTCGACGATGCGATCGCGAAAATGGAAAAGATGTTCTTGCTGAACCTGAAGCTTCAGGTGGCGACGACTGAAATCGGCGTCAAAAACAAGGCCGCCGACAACATCACCCGCGGCAGCAAGACCTGAATGACGAGCGCCGCCGGCCCCGGCCGGCGGCGCTCGAACCGTATTGTCCGAGCCGTTTTCCGAAGGCGCAGATCGGAAAAGGTGGCCCGACTGGGGATTGGGGACTGGAACGATGCCCACCGGAATGATCGACAAGGCTCAAGGTGAGGCGCATGCCCTGCGTCGGCCCTCGCCACCGCCGGCTGCGGACAAGACCCGATTCGAGCCCGAATCGGCCGTGAATTTCCAGGTGACCGATGGCCTCCACAAGGATGCCAGCCTCGGGTTGGACGAGGCGGAGCATACGATCGGTTCCGGCAGGGATGCCGACATCGTCCTGAGGGATGCGGGGATTGCGCCTCTTCATGCGCGCCTGCGCTACCGGGGCGGCCGGGTGGAGATCGAGGCCCTCGGTGGGGCGCTCAGCCTTGCAAAGGGCGAGATCCTGCCTGAGGGCCATGGCCGCCGCTGCCGCCTGCCGCTCGAAGTCGGCATCGGTGAAGCGCGGTTTCGCCTGGAAGCCCGGCGTGGATCGTCAAGGGCCGCACGTTTGGGTGGCGGAACCTGGCTCGGGCGCTTGCTTTTCGCGAGCGGTGCCGTGATCGTCACGGTGGTGGGAGCCTCGCTTGCCCTGAACTGGCTGCCGAGCGCCACGGCATTTTCCTCCCAGCCCCACCGGACGGAAGCACCGCAGACGCTTGCTGACATCACCGAAAAACCCGCCGCACAGCCGGTCGTCGCGAGCTCGACCGATGCGGCTGCTCCGGCGAGCCGTGCTCGTGACGACCTCGCGGGCCGTCTGGCGGCTGCGGGATTCTCCAATCTGACCATCGCCACGGAAAAAGACCGGCTGGTCGTCTCGGGGGTGCTGCCGGCGCAGCAAGGCGAGGCCTGGCGCGACGTCCAGGCGCGCTACGACCAGGCTTATGGCGACCGCGTGCCGCTCGTCTCGCGTGTCGAGACGGGCAAGCCCGCACAGTCGCCGCCGCTCACGCTGCGGGCGATCTGGTTCGGCGAGCGGCCCTATGTCATCGCCAGCGACGGCGCTCGCTATCACGAAGGGGCATTCGTCACCGGCGGCTGGACCATCGAGAAGATCGGCGAAGATGATCTGCGCCTGGCCAAGAACGGCTCGACACTCACCTTGAAATACCGATGACCCGACGGCTGGATGCCATTCGCCTCGATGCACCCCATCTCGGTTCGTCCAGTCAGGAGACGAACGTCAAGGGCTTGCAGGGGCCTCCGGTCAACCGGCGGCGACTGCATTCGATCGAGTCACGCTCCGAAGAGGCCGGCAAGGCCGGTAGAAGCGAGCGTTCGGAAGCCACGCCGCGATCGGCGGGCAGAGCGGCCGGACCATCGGCCAAGCGCTCCCTCGACGACGAACTGCAGGATCTGGTGATGCCCAAGGGAGCCGGCTCGGCCATTCTGCGCCGTTCGGTACCCATCCTGCGCTACTGCATCACCGATCTGGTGCCCCAGTTGGAAGGTGGAGACCAGCTTCGCAGCCTCGCCCGATCGCTGATGGAAGAGGAAATCGAACGTCATCGCGACCTGATGGCGCGGCTGCAGAAGGAAACCGAGAGCTGACCGACCGGCAGGACACCGTAAAGCTGCTGCACCTGCTGGGCTATCTCTATGGTCGCCACGGCCAGGTCAAGCGCGGCACGGCCTATCTCCTGATCGCGGCGCAGCTCGAGCCGGCGAATGCGGAAGTCCTGCAGACCCTGGCCCATCTACTCGTGCTGGGCGGCGAGGCAGGCAAGGCGCTCGCCACGATCGAAAGGCTGGAGGAACTGGAAAGCGCCGACCATCCCGCCCTCGCCTTGCTCAAGGGCAAGGCCTTGCTGGCGGCGGGGCGCCCCGTGGAAGCGCGGCGGTCCTTTCAGGACTTTCTGGCGCAACGAGAGCTGAATGAGCATGCCTGACCGCCTTCTGACGTTCCTTGCCAAGGCCGCCAAGCGCGCCGATCTCGTCATCGCGATCATGATGCTGGTCGCGGTGATCATGATGCTCATCCCGTTGCCGACAGAGCTGGTCGACGTGCTGATCACCATCAACATCGCCATCAGCGTGCTGGTGCTGCTCGCCGCGCTCTACGTCACCCATCCGCTCGATTTCTCGTCCCTGCCATCGGTGATCCTGGTGGCGACGCTGTTTCGCCTCGCCATCACCATCACCACGACCCGCCTCATCCTGCTCCAGGCCGATGCCGGCCAGATCATCACGGCCTTCGGCACCTTCGTGGTCGGCGGCAGTATCGCAGTGGGACTGGTGGTGTTCCTGATCATCACCATCGCGCAGTTCCTGGTCATCGCCAAGGGCGCGGAGCGGGTCGCGGAAGTCGCCGCGCGCTTCACTCTGGATGCTCTGCCGGGCAAGCAGATGAGCATCGACGCCGAATTGCGCAATGGCGACATCGACAAGACGGAGGCGCGCCGGCTCCGGCAACGTCTGGAGCGCGAAAGCCAGCTCTTCGGCGCCATGGACGGTGCCATGAAATTCGTCAAGGGCGACGTCATCGCCGGCATCGTCATCATCCTGGTCAACCTGATCGGTGGTATCGCCGTCGGCACCCTGCAGCACGGCATGTCGGTTGGCGTGGCGGCCTCCACCTATGCCCTGCTGACGGTAGGCGATGGCCTGGTAGCCCAGATCCCGGCGCTGCTGGTGGCGGTGGCTTCGGGCACCATGATCACCCGCGTTTCAGGAGCGGAGGGCGAAGGCGATCTCGGCGGCCAGATCGCCGGGCAGCTGTTGCGCGATTCGCGCACGCTGGGCCTGGCTGCGGTCATCCTGGCCGGTCTCAGCCTCGTGCCTGGCTTCCCAACCATCATCTTCCTGATTCTCGGTGCCATATTGGGTGTTGGCGCCTATGCCCTCCATCGCAATGCCAAGGGGACGAAGGAGGAGGGACAGAGCTCGAACTCCGCGATTGCCTCCGATGTCGCGCGGTCCGGCAAGGCTTCCGGTTCCCTCACGGCCGAGGAAGGGGAGGAGACCCTGCCTTCGAGCCGGATCCTGGTTCGCTACGGCAAGGGCACGCTGCTCGACAGGGCCGTGCTGGACGAGCATGTGGGCGGTATTCGCCAGCGCCTCTACGATGATCTGGGCGTAGAGCTGCCCCGTATCGGGGTCTATGAAGACCCGGCCGTGCCGGGCCAGCACATCCGGATCGACGTGGAGGAGGCGCCGGTCCTGGAGGCGGATCTGCCCGAAGGCCGTATCAAGGTCGAGGGCGATGTCGCCAACCTCGCTCTGCTCGGCCTCGCCTACGAGGAACATCCCGCCGGCCCGCGTGACCAGGCCTTGTGGGTCGACGCCGGTGCGGCACCGGCCTTGGCAGAGGCTGGACTGGTCTCCTCCGAGCCGGGAGAAGTCGTCGGCCAATGGGCCGAGGACGTGTTGAGGCGCTATGCCGGGCACTTCGTCGGCATCCAGGAGACCCGGGCACTGCTTTCCGAAGCCGAGCAGGACTATGGCGAGCTGGTTAGGGAAGCCCGCGAAACGGTGCCGCTGCAGAAGATTGCCGAGGTGCTGCGCCGTCTGGTGGCGGAAAACGTGCCGATCCGCAATCTGCGCATCATTCTGGAAGCCTTGGTGGATGCAGGCGCCCACCAGCAGGATCCGGCCCTGCTTGCCGAGCATGTGCGCGTTGCGCTGAAGAGGCAGATCAGCTTCCGAGCCGCCGACCGCAACCGCGTCATCGCCGCCTATGTCATGCAGCCCTCGGCAGAGGAACTGCTGCGCGCTGGCCAGCAGACGGCGGCGATGGGCGGCTTCCTCGGCCTGCCGGAGGAGCAGGCCCAGTCCATCGTCACGCAGATCGGCCGGGCTCTCCGGGAAACTGCGCCCGATGCCGCACCGGTCGTCCTGACGGCGGGAGACGTCCGGCGGCACATGCGCACTTTCCTGGCGCAGCACGGCATCGAGCTTGCGGTTCTGTCCTATCAGGAGCTCGCACCGGAATTCAACGTGCAGCCGCTCGCCACCATCACCAGCCTGCAGGGCCAGGGCGCTGCCCGGCCTTCGCTCGCAACCACCCGCCCGGCCAAACAACATGAGGGGGCCGCCTGACACGGGGCAGGCACGGGCGCCATCGGTAGACGACAGGAGAGGAACGGAATGACAAGTCACGGCAGGGCCGGCCTTTGCATGGTCACACATGCAACGGGTCTCGCCCCGGAAATCGGTTGGTCTCTCCTGTATCGGCAACTGGCCGTGCTTGCCGCTTTCGCGCTTCTCCTGCTGGGCCTGGTGCAAGGCGCCTATGCCCAGACCATGACCAGCCTGCCGAGCAAGCCCAGCGTCGACCTCGCCGTGGGGCAGGGGCGGCTGTTCCGCTTCAAGCAGCCGGTCGAATCCGTCCTGGTCGCCGATACCACCATTGCGGATCTGCAGATCGTCTCGCCGCAACTGGTCTATGTCTTCGGGCTGAAGCCGGGCCTGACCAATCTGATCGCCGTGACGGCCGACCAGAAGGTCGAGGCGACCACGGAATTCCGGGTCAGCACCGATCCCCGACCTGCCCAGCGGGCCCAGAAGGTGATGCAGCCGCGCGGGGCGACCAATCTCACGATTTTCGGGGACCGCATCGTCGCCAGCGGCAATGCCGGCAGCGTCGACGAGGCGCTCGATACCGACGATGTCGCGCGTACCTACTCGCAGCCGGATCGGCCGCCGATCAACGACACCACCATCTCCGGCTCTCAGCAGATCAACATCCGCGTGCGCTTTGCGGAGATCTCGCGCTCCGAATTGCTGTCCTTCGGCGTCGACTGGGGCGTCTTCGCCAATTCGGGCAACTTCTCCTTCGGCCTCTTGAAGACCGGCGGTGTGAGCGAGGGCGGCGGCAATCTCGGCATTGGCCTGCGATCCAATGCCGTCAATGTCAGCGCGCTCATCGAGGCGCTGCAGCGCAACGGCATCGTCAAGATCCTGGCCGAGCCGAACCTGACCGCGGTCACCGGCCAGACGGCAAGCTTCCTCGCCGGCGGCGAGATCCCCGTGCCGATCCCGCAAAGCCGCGATACCGTGACGGTGGAATACAAGTCCTTCGGGGTCTCGCTCAACTTCACCCCGACCCTGCTCCCCAACAACCACATTGCCATTCACGTCAAGCCGGAGGTCAGCTCGATCTCCGATTCCGGCGGTGTCAGCCTGAACGGCTTCAACCTGCCGAGCTTCGTGGTGCGGCGTGCCGATACCACGGTGGAAGTCGCAAGCGGGCAGACTTTCGCGATCGCGGGGCTGTTCCAGCAGAGATTCGCGAAAAGCCTGCAGAAATTCCCGTTCCTGGGTGACGTGCCTGTGCTCGGCACGCTGTTCCAGTCCGAGCGTTTCCAACGCGAGGAAACCGAACTGGTGATCCTGGTGACGCCCTATCTCGTCCAGCCGGTGCGAGGCCATGACCTTGCTACCCCGATCGACCGGCCCGCCCGAAACAAGAAGGCTCGCAAGCCAGCGAATACCGCCGGCATGGGCCTCATCGTGAAATAGGAAGGACGGGAGCGATGCGCGCGAATTTGCTGCGGGCGGGTCTTTGCCGGGGTGTGGCTCTCCTCGGCGTGATGGGACTGGCCGGTTGCTCGGCCGGCCCGACAGCCGATTATTCCCCCGGCTACAGTTATGTGGCGACCAATGCCGGCCATGGTTCGGCCAAGGGCGCGACAGGTTCGGTGCTGGTGCCCGATGCCTGTCTTGGCCCCCCGGCCGATGTCCAGCGTCCGGCCTGGGGCACGGTGGAAGCTGCCATGCCCGATCTCGGAGCCCATCTGCCGCCGGGCTGCGCCAATGCCTATAACCTGCAGCGCATGACCGAAAGACAGGGGGATCTCGTCGAAGGCCGGCGCATGGGGCCGGCTGCCGGGGTCACGACCGCGCGCGCGGCCCGCAAATATCTGCTGGGAGAGAAGGAGGGGGATGCATCCTCATCGGAAAATCTCGGCGGTGCCGGCGGCGGCGCGACGCAGCAGTCCTCCGACTAGGGCCGGATTCGGACCGAGGGAAGGACCGGGCCATCGCCTAAAGCATTTTCCAGGAAATTTGACAGACTTTTCGGCTAAGAAAATGCGTCAGAACAAAGATCTAGAGAAGAATGACAATTCGGAGAAAAGTCGTTTTTCCCTAGCTGGCGCTGGCCCCGCCGTTCATCAGGCCGAGCGCCTCGGCGCGCTCCTTGGGACTGGACTTGGCGCGGATCGAGCGGGTGCGGGCCAGCAGCGCATCGACCTCGCTGCTGGAAAGGCCGACAGGCGGAGCGGAGCGGACCTGGCTGTCCTGGCCCAGCAGGCCGTAGCAGACCACGAGGTTGCGTTTGTGATGCAATTGCGCGTCCGGAGCCGCGGCGACCTGCTGGATGAACGGCATCGCCTTCGGCGCGTCGCCGGCGAGGGACGCGGCGAGCGCCATATTGGCCTTGATGTCGAGGTCCGCGGGCGACAGCGCCAGGGCGCGCGAGAAGGAGGCCTCGGCCGGGCCGGTCTGGCCGGCCACGGTCTGCGCGACGCCAAGCCGATTATAGGCGCTGGATGTGTTGACGATCTGCGCGCCCTCGCCGAGGGCGCGGAGCCCGGCCTCGTTGTCGCCGGTCGCCATCATGGCCGAGCCCAACCCAACCAGGGCCTTGCCATCCTTCGGCGATTTCGCCAGCGCGGTGCGATAGGCGCTTATCGCGCTGGGATAGGAGCCGGCACGGACATAGGCATCGCCGACCTCGACATTGGCCGTCGCGGAGGCGTCCGGCGCTGCAGCTGCCCTTTCGTAGAGGGCGAGCGCAGTTCCCTTGTCACCATGCGACTCGACATCGGCAGCCAGCCGCATCAGGCGGGAGGATTGCGTGTTCGATGCGCTCCCCAGGCCGACAGCGGGCGTGTTGGCAGTATGCGCCGTGGTGCAGGCCGAAAGCACCATCATCGCAAAGACGGGACAAAACGCCGTGCGCAGCCGCATGCCGATCCTCCTGAAAGCCGCCGGATCATATCGCAAGCCTCCTGCCGCGGAAACCATATACGCAGGTCATCCACGAGGAACCTCGCGAACATGCACAATCGCGCAGGAAATAGCGTTATCGCGCATGGTATAGGGCGCTGAGATGTCCCAGGAAAGCGAAGAGAAAAAGCTTCCCGCTTCGGAAAAGAAACTGCGCGATGCACGGCGCAAGGGCCAGGTTTCCAACAGCCGGGACCTTGTTTCAGGCTTCTCGATCTTCGCGGCGCTGGCTTTTCTCTATATTGCCGGGTCCGGCATCATGGATCGCATCAAGCAATTCGCCGAGCTTGTCGCGAGTGCGCAATCGGCTCCCTTCGCCCAGACCGCCAGTGCCCTCATTCATCAGGCCATGCTCACGCTTCTCTATATCGTGGTGCCGCTGGCGGGTGTCGTCGTTGCCGTGACGATTCTGGTCAGCACCATCGCGACGCGCGGGCCGGTGTTTTCCTTCGAACCGCTCAAGCCGCAATTCGAGCATGTCAATCCTGCCAAGGGGTTGAAGCGCATCGCATCCCTGCGCAATGTCGTCGAGTTCGCCAAGAGCCTGATGAAGACGCTGCTGCTAGCGGCCGTCTTCGTCGCCATCATGGCCGCCTGGCTGCAACCGCTCTTCGAGGTTCCAGCCTGCGGCCAGTCCTGCCTCGAGCCGACGCTGCTGGCCATCCTTACGCCCCTGGGGGGGGCGGCGGCGCTCGCCTTCATCGTGGTCGGCCTCGTCGACATGCCGATCCAGCGTGGCCTCTTTCTGCGCGACATGCGCATGACGAAGACCGAATACAAGCGAGAACACAAGGACTTGGAGGGTGATCCTCTGATTCGACAGGAACTTCAGCGCCAGCGTCGTGACACGGCCAGCCGGCCCTATAGGCTCGGCCTTGCCAATGCGGTGCTGGTCATCGCCGGCCCGGAGCGCCTGGTGGGTTTGCGCTATGTACGCGGCGAAACCCCCGTTCCCGTCCTGGTCGGCAAGGGCGAGGGCGCTGCTGTGCCGGGCCTGCGTGTGCAAGCCCGCGAACTCGACCTGGCAATCGTCGAGGATGGAGCCCTGGCCGAAGTCCTGTTCGAGCGCACGGCTCCCGGCGCCTATGTCGAGCCCGACTATTTCCCGGCCATCGTCGCCCATCTGGTCAAGAACGGGCTGGTCTAGGAGTTGTGGACTCTTGGGATTCCCAAGAGTGGGGGGTATGTGATTCAAAGC